>JAAZDU010000049.1 GCA_012512665.1 Bacillota bacterium
AAATTTGTGGTGCTTCTAGTTTTAGGCCTGGGCCGTTTTATAGCTGAGTCAGCAGTGACGGGCATTATTGGTATTGCCGGCGGTGTAGTCCTGGCCTGGATGGGGTGGGGGATGATAAAGAGTGTTTTCAGAGGTTCTTTATCCCTCAAGGGAACAGCCGTTAACGGAAAGACCGCCGTAAAGCCAGTTACAGCAGGTATTTTAAGCACGCTGGCCAACCCTTACTGGTTCCTTTGGTGGGCTACGGTAGGCGCTGGCTATGTAGCCCTCTCGCAGCAGCACGGGCTTGTGGGAGTTCTGTTCTTTTTTGGCGGGCATATCCTAGCCGATCTTTCCTGGCTGCTAATTATTGCAGCGCTTTTCCTCACCGGGAAAAAGTTTATTAGCGACCGCTTTTATACAGCCCTTGTAGCAGTACTGGGTGCTTTTCTGGTAATAATGGCTGCCTTTTTTTTCTGGACAGGCATCACCTGGTTGTAAAATCTTAGTAAAGTAAGATTTGTTTTATGTCGGGTGGGAGATCATGGATTTTAAGAAGTTGTTGATAAACTGTTTGTAGATCTATATAATTAAATGAGTAGCTGTTGTGGCTTTTAGGTAGTACGGCTTTTTTTTAAAAGCAAATATTTTTGTTATATTTGTTATAACGGTAGAACGGGAGGAAGGAGAAATGCCAATTACGGAGATACTGGCGAGGAATGCTGAGAGATATGGGCATGAAAAGTGTTTGACAGAGATCAACATGGATCTCCAGGAGAGAGATAAGGTTACCTGGCTCGAGTACGAGCTGATTGAAAATAACCCGGCAGGTGAATACAGGCGTGATATGACCTGGCGTGTTTTTGACGAGAAAGCAAATCGCCTGGCCAATTTACTGCTGAAGCGGGGAATTAAAAAAGGAGATAAGGTAGCTATTCTTTTAATGAACTGCCTGGAATGGCTGCCTATTTATTTTGGCATATTGAAAGCCGGCGCTGTTGCCGTTCCCTTAAATTTCCGCTACACGGCCGAGGAGATTAAATACTGTCTGGAATTGTCTGATACTACTGCTTTGATCTTCGGCCCCGAATTTATTAGCCGTGTGGAATCTATCCTTGAGCAGATACCCCAGGTGAGAATATTATTATATGCAGGGGAAAATCGCCCTCTTTTTGCCGAGAGCTATGACCGCCTTACTGCCAATTGTTCTTCTGAAGCCCCGCCGGTTAAACTTTCAGATGAGGACGATGCGGCCATATATTTTTCTTCAGGAACGACGGGATTTCCCAAAGCAATTTTGCACACGCACCGAAGCCTGGTGTCAGCATGCTATACGGAACTTAAACACCACGGCCAGACCCGTGAAGACAATTTTTTATGCATCCCGCCCCTCTATCATACCGGTGCCAAGATGCACTGGTTTGGCAGCTTGCTCTCAGCAAGTAAAGCTGTACTGCTGCGCGGTGTTAAGCCGGAATGGATACTGAAAACAGTTTCTGAAGAAAAAATTACCATTGTCTGGCTTCTAGTTCCCTGGGCGCAGGATATTCTGGATGCCATCGAAAGCGGAGAAGTAAAGCTGGAAGATTATGACCTCTCTCAATGGAGGCTGATGCATATCGGTGCGCAGCCGGTCCCACCCAGTTTGATCCACCGCTGGCGAAAATATTTTCCCAACCACCTCTATGATACCAACTATGGCTTGAGTGAAGCTATCGGTCCTGGCTGCGTGCATTTGGGTATTGAGAATATCCATAAAGTGGGTGCCATTGGCAAAGCAGGTTATAACTGGGAAGCAAAGATTGTAGACGAGAGTGGAAAAACAGTAAGACAGGGAGATATTGGAGAGCTGGCAGTCAGAGGCCCCGGTGTTATGAAATGTTACTACAAAAATCCAGAGGCCACGGCGGCTGTTATTAAGGACGGCTGGCTCTTTACCGGGGATATGGCCCGTATGGACGAAGAAGGTTTTATCTATTTGGTTGACAGGAAAAAAGATGTAATTATTAGCGGCGGAGAAAATATATACCCGGTACAGGTTGAAGATTTTCTCCGTACGCACCACGCTATTAAAGATGCAGCGGTGATCGGCCTGCCTGATAAACGGCTGGGCGAGATAGCAGCTGCTATTATCGAGCTGAAAGCGGGATTTGCCGTTACTGAGGAAGAAATAAATGCCTTTTGCAAGGCTCTGCCGCGTTACAAGCGCCCGCGGAAGATTATCTTTGATAAAGTGCCGCGCAACCCTACAGGCAAGATTGAAAAACCGCGCTTAAGAGAAAAATATGGAGTTACCAGGCTAGTGGCGGCCCAGACAGAGATAAATAATCTGTCGCTACCTAAGGTACGTTAATAACTTATGTTTCTGCCCCACCTGAATTAAGGTGGGGTTTTATAATAGTTGGGAGAGGAAGACTCTCAGAGCTGCTTAAAAACCTATTCCAGGAAAACAGGAAATTTGAAATTAAATATTATTGCCAAGAATTTCAAAGCACCCTTTATGTACCGGCCCTTCCTGAGGGAAATTGTTATGAAGTCAGGTGTGACCGCGATGAAAAATTTTTAAGGCCAGCAACTAGTGCCAATCGCCAGACCATTTTCTATGGGGTGTACATCTGAGGGCTCCCTGCCCGCATTATTTATTTATTGTTTTACCCTTGTAAGAAAAAAGCTATCCAGGCAGGGAGCCGGTGAAAGCAAAAGAACTTATAAATTCTAAGTTATGAACGAGATCTGATTTCTTGTTTCATAAAAAACACGTAGGAAAGGCCAAAAATAACGGCAGCTGCAGCTACCAGGCATGTCAGCTGAGGCCACACCAGCAGTATGCTTTGCCCTAGGGGCAGAGGTCCTGCTATGGCACCATAGGCCTGTTCTATGGTGATAGGGCCCAGCGTGCGTATAGTGGGCACCAGCAGGGTGGTAGTTGCTTCACTAAAGAGCTGGCTGGGTGAGATGCGCAGCAAATTCTGCACAAAACCTTGATAACCAATGAGCTGGCTAATATCAGAGACCTGCGAGGGAACAGTTGCTTCCACGATAATATTGATAATCATTGTAAAAAAAAGGCTGAAAAATAACCATACCGCAAGGCCGGATAAAGCAGAGGTAGCAGGTTGCTTAAACTTAACGGAAAACATAATTGCCAGGTTTAGCCAGACACCGATATAGACAATACTTACCAGCAGAAAGAAGAATATACGCCAGAATTCTTCCGGAGTAGGGGGTATGCCCGTTAACAAGATACCAAAGCCTATCATTAAAAATCCCAGGATAAAGATCATAACAGCAATGACAAATAAAGAAGCAACAAACTTGGCATTGATAATGTAATCCCGCGGTATGGGCTGAGCCAGCAGGCGGCTTAGTGTGCCCTTGCTGCGCTCTGCATTAACAGCATCAAAACCTAAAGCAATGCCGATAATCGGCCCCAGTAAGCTGATGAAAGTGATAAAAGGAGGCAGGGTGCCGTCGGTAGCGGTAAACAACTTGAGGAAGACAAAGGATGTTGAAGTATCTTCTGCCAGCGCATTCTGCAGGCTGGAGATGGCCGTATAAAGCGAGGCAATTGTTGTAAGAAGCATTAAACCCAGCAAGATCATAAAACGCCAGCTGTTAATATGATCCATTGCTTCTTTTTGTACCATAGCCCAGAAAGGATGCTGCGCTTGATTTGCTTTTTCAGTAGCAGGTGCTTGTTGAAGCAGTATTTTTAAATTTTTTAGAGCTGCCATCTCACTGTACCCCTCCTTCAAAATAGCGGTGGTATATTTCATCTAAGCCATAATCTTGCTGCTTTAAGTAGGTTAGCTGAGCACCCTGGTTTACTATAATTTTGGCAATGTCAGCGCTTACCTGCTGCCGGCAAAAAATTGATAAACGATGCCCTTCTTGTTTAACTTTTGTTACGTATTCGTTTGCTTCTATGGCCCGAATTAACTGCTCGCTAACGGATTCTACCTCTGTTTCCAGCAGGATAGGGTCATCTTTAAACAGGTTACGGGCCAGTTCTTTTATGGGGCCTGCAGCAATCAATTTCCCCTCCACGAATAGGCCCACCCGGTCACATATTTGCTGCACCTGATGCAACTGGTGGGAAGATAAGAGGACAGTCATATTTCTTTCCCGACTAAGCTGCTTGATTAATGCCAGCAGTTCCCGCACACCTTCAGGGTCGATGCCGTTAGTAGGCTCGTCAAGGATAATAACCTCCGGTTCCTTAATTAATATATCAGCTAGGCCCAGGCGCTGTTTCATGCCCCGGGAATAGGTTTGTACTTTTTCGTTTGCTTTTTCCGTTAAACCTACTTGTTTTAGCAGATCCTTTGCCTTTTCTTTTGCTACCGGCTCTTCTATACGGTTTAGCGCTGCCGTATAAAGAAGATTATCCAAACCGCTTAAGTTTTCATAGAAGCCTACCTCATCGGGGAGATAGCCAACCTTTTCTTTAACTAAAAGGGGTTGAAAAGTGGGGTCAATGCCACACACTTTTATTTTGCCTGCAGTAGGTTCTGATAGCCCCAACAACATAAGGATGGTTGTGGTTTTCCCAGCCCCATTGGGGCCGAGCAGCCCAAATATTTCGCCCCGGTGAACGGTTAACGATAAATTATCTACAGCTATTTGTTGACCGTATCGTTTGGTTAACCCATTTATTTGAATTACGCTATCGTTTTTCATTATTGCCTCCCGTATTTACGAAAGAGATAATAGATTCCCGCTACAACCAGGGCAATAATTAAGATACCAACCCAGCCCCAAAGGGCAGAGGTTTTTACGGTTACGCGCAAGTCAACGCTGTCAGCCACTTCAGGCGTTGAAGCTTTAATGTTTACCACGTAATCGCCAGCGATAGCTTTGCCGCTTGCTTTAATATAAGCCTTTACGGTCGCAGATTCGCCAGGGAGCAGGGAAGTAATGTTATCAGGTTCAAAACTTACTTCCCAATCAACAGGTGCAGATTGGCTTAGTTTGATATCTTTCAACTCTGTTGACCCGGAGTTGCTAAGCTCAAGCTCCACCATTTTCTCTTTACCGGCGGTAATATCAGTGCTTAAACGGCCGCTGGGAGTACTTAGCTCCATGTTGTATGTTCCTGTAATATTTACCTCCAGCTCTGTTTCTGCAGAAGATGAGCCGGCCTGAGCTTTCACAGGTATAGTATAAGTGCCAGCTTCAATTTCGGCAGGAGGGTCGATGCTGACGCTAATGTCCTGAGTTGAATTTGCATCTACTTTTACAGAAGTTACTTTTTGAGAGGATACTTCAAAACTTACGTTCCAGCCCCGGGGTGCAGCAGCGGAGAGGGCATAGAGCTGCTCATCGGCAGTACGGTTTCTTAAAGTAAGGCGGTAGTTAAATGTAGAATCAGCATCTCCCTGCATGCTGGGTTGTTTTGATTCCAACTCAGTTTTAAAAGTGCCCTGCTCCGTAACTTCAACTGTGATGGGGAGCGTGCTGGTTCGGCCGCTGGAGTCGGTGGCACCAATTCTAAAAGAGTAGCTACCTTTTTCTACCTGTAAAGGTGTTTCTAGCTGCAGATTGAAATCTTCTTCACCCTGTGGTTTAACAGAAAGCTGGTTAATATTCCACCCACCTGCGGTAAGGCTAGCTTCCCAGCCTTCTGGCTGTTCAACGATCCGCAAGGAAACATTTTGTATGGAGTTGCTGTTATTGATAATGGTGATGGAGTAATTGATCGATTCACCTGGCGTTACTGCAATTCCCGTATATTTAGTAAAAAGCGAAATGCCGCCTGTTGCCGCAAATGCAGGCGCAGCAGTGCAGAAGACCACCCCCATGAAAGCTAATAGTATCAACGCTGTTGTAGTTTGTTTTAGATAGAGTTTCAATACTCTTCCCCCTTCATAATAATAGTTGATATTTATTTCCCACAGATATATACGTAGTTGCTGCCAGGCTGGATTTATAAAGGGTTGATTTTTTTTAGCATTGATATATAAAATAATTAGAATCCCTGTAAAGTAGGTGAGTGCATTGGTTGACTCCTGGCAACAGGGAGCGGAATCTTCGCTGCAGTGGTTTGATAATCTCTATAAACAATATGCATCATATGTATACAAAATTGCTCTCTATATGCTGCATGATCCTGTGGAAGCAGAAGATTTATGCCATGACGTCTTCTTGGATGTCATGCAGCGCAGAGAACAATTTGACCCCAGGCGGGGCAGTATCAAAGCATGGCTGGGGGTTAAAACCAGGAGCAGGGCCATCGATCGCCTACGAAAGCAAAAAAAAGAGGGGCTAAGTTATGTCGATGTTGTAAAGTCTGCTGCTAATAATAGTACCGATCCCACTGTCGAAACAGTTTTAACCAATCTTGAAATTGAAAACTTGCATGAATCGCTACAGCATTTGCCTGCATCCCAGCGTGAAGCGATAACTGCTACCTATTTTCGTTCGCTGCGCCAAAAAGAGTGGGCTCAAATAACAGGCCGCCCGCTGGGAACGGTTAAATCCATGATCCGTTACGGTGTAAATAATATTCGGAAGCAATTTATTCAAATGGGTTGGTTAGAACCATAGGGAGGACTATCGTTTTATGGAGCTAACGCCATGCAAGCAGTTTGAAATAGAAATGGTTGATGAGATACTGGGCAATTTGCCCCCGCACAGAGCACAGATCTTGCATGATCATCTGGCTGGATGCAGGTCATGCCAAAAACTGTATGAAGAGTGGCGTAAGATATTGCACGAGGTATTAGCAGATGAGTTAAATAATGAACCTTCAGCATTCCTGTACAAACGCCTGAAAAAAACCTATCGGCTATGGTCAATAAAACGTAGGCTTTTTAAACCAGCAACCTTCTGGAAAGCGGCCTCTGTAGCCGTGATTTCAATACTCATATTTGCCCTGAGTTCTATTCAAAGCAAAAAGCCCCTAGAGTCATGGAAACAACTTCCAATAGCTTCGGAAAATATTCCGTCCTTTGTCATAAATGACGTGAATACGATGGAGTACCATATTAATTACAACAAAGATCAGTGCCCCCGCGTCAGTGGCATTATTTGGATAAATAATGACCGCGATGAGGTATACTGTTTTATGCAAAACCTAAAAAATTATGCTGAAAACGATTACCAGCTTTGGCTGATCAAGCCTTTCAGAAGAGAAAACGGTGGGCTGCTGCAGTTAATGGATGAATATGGCGAGCTTTATTTGCGGCAGCGAAACATTCAAGAGGTACAACAAATTAGCATCAGCCTAGAGCCCAAAGGCGGGAGCCTCTATCCCACTACTGATGATATTATCTTACTTGATTTTAGCCCAGAGTAAAATAAAGGGGAAGCTTCGTCAGTTTTCTACAGCATCAGCCGCCTTTACCTTTAGAGCTCCCAAAAAAACCATACCCTCTATCCCTTTTTCTCAAAATTTCCCGCGTACATCTTTCCTCATGGTTCCCTCTTTTCCCCCTTTATTTCAATAGGATTGGCTGCATCAGTTTGCCTATTTGGTAGTTTATATTTTAGTGTTAGCGGTTGGCCCTTTGTATAGATTACCGGCAGGGTAATTCTTGTAAGTTTTTATAGGAAAAGATTATAATAGTGAAGATAGCCATTGTTTGACTGCGGGGGGAAAGGATATTGAGTGAAGCTCAAAAGCTTGATGAAGAAATAATAAAAGTGACCAACCTAACGAAGAGATATGGTAAGTTTAAAGCGGTCGATGACATATCTTTCAATGTGAGGCGGGGGGAGATCTTTGCTTTTTTAGGCCCTAATGGAGCTGGCAAAACAACGACGATTAAAATGCTGACAACTCTTCTGCTGCCGACGGAAGGACAGATAATTCTTAATGGGTACAACCCGCTGCAGGAAAAGGAGGCTGCCCGGCGCTCTTTTGGCATTGTCTTTCAGGAACCCAGCTTGGATGATGAGTTAACAGCATATGAAAATATGGTTTTTCACGCGATATTATACAGCGTACCCAAAAAAATTCGAGAAAATCGTATTAAATCCTTGCTGAAGCTGGTACAGCTCTGGGAACGCAGAAACGACCAGGTGAAAAAATATTCCGGTGGTATGAAGCGCAGGTTAGAGATAGCAAGGGGGCTTTTGCATTTACCACAAATTCTTTTTTTGGATGAGCCTACCCTGGGGCTGGATCCACAGACGCGGAACCTGCTCTGGGAGCATATAAGGCTTTTAAACAAAAAAGAGCGGATTACCGTATTTTTGACAACACACATTATGGAAGAGGCTGAACGGGTTGCGGATACAGTAGCTATCATCGATCACGGCAAAATTGTGGCCAAAGGCTCACCTGCAAAATTAACCGAGCAAACAGGTACTCGTTCACTGGAGGAAGCTTTTTTAGCTCTCACCGGAAAAGATATTCGGGGAGAGGAAGCAGAAAGCTACGCGCAAATGTTTGTCCGCAGAATGCACCACAGGAGGCGATGAAAATGAATGTTATCTATATTCTCTGGCTGCGCCAGCTAAAGCGCTACTTCCGTTCCAAATCGCGCATTATAGGAGCTCTTGGCCAACCCCTGCTTTTTCTCTTTGCCCTGGGTTTTGGTCTGGGCCCTGTTTTCCATAAAGCTGGTGAAGGCGATTACGTGCAGTTTTTGGTCCCCGGAATTATGGCCATGAGTGTTCTT
>JAAZDU010000050.1 GCA_012512665.1 Bacillota bacterium
AAAGCTTAGAGACGCTGACTTCCCTGCTAAGACAAACTCTTTTAAGGAACGGCTGTCCCGGGGGGAAGACTTAGACGATATGCTGCCCGAGGCCTTTGCTCTGGCGCGTGAAGCGGCAGAGAGAGCCACAGGTATGAGGCCTTTTGATGTGCAGGTTTTAGGTGGTATTGTGTTGCACCAGGGCCGGGTGGCAGAGATGAAAACAGGGGAAGGAAAAACCCTGGTTGCTACTATGCCTGCTTACTTAAATGCCCTTACCGGCAAAGGGGTACACATTGTAACTGTCAATGATTACCTGGCTCGCCGGGACAGTGAGTGGATGGGGCCTGTCTACCGGCTGCTGGGCCTGCAGGTAGGCTTAATAGTTCACGGGTTAAACTCTAAGGAACGGCAGCAGGCCTACAGCGCTGACGTTACTTATGGCACCAATAACGAATTTGGCTTTGATTACCTGCGCGATAATATGGTGCTGCGCAAGGAGCAGATGGTGCAGAGGCCTCTCTATTATGCCATCGTTGATGAAGTGGACAGCATCCTCATAGATGAGGCCCGCACTCCTTTGATTATCTCTGGGGCAGCAGAACAGCCTACGGAGCTGTACCGTCGCTTTGCTGCTTTTGTGCCCCGCCTCAAAAGGGATGAGGATTACGAGGTTGATGAGAAAGCTAATACGGCCAGCCTGACAGAAAAAGGTGTGGCCAAGGCCGAGAAGATGCTGGGTTTGGATAACCTTTCCGACGAAAGAAATATGGAGCTCTCTCACCACCTGAACCAGGCCTTGAAGGCCCATGCCCTTATGAAGAAAGACCGCGATTACGTGGTCAAGGATGGGCAAATTATCATTGTAGACGAGTTCACCGGGCGCCTTATGTTTGGGCGGCGCTACAGCGAAGGGTTGCACCAGGCCATTGAGGCCAAAGAAGGTGTCGAGGTGAAGCGCGAAAGCCGCACACTTGCCTCCATAACCTTTCAGAACTATTTCCGCATGTATGAAAAGCTGTCCGGTATGACGGGGACGGCTGCCACCGAGGAGGAAGAATTTCGTAAGATATACGGTATGGACGTGGTGGTTATACCCACCAATAAGGAAATGATCCGCCAGGATCTGCCCGATGTTATCTTTAAAACTGAGGCTGCCAAATTTAAGGCCGCTGTTCAGGAAATTGCAGAAAGATATAGGAAAGGCCAGCCCGTCCTGGTAGGTACTATTTCCATTGAAAAGTCCGAGCAGCTAAGCCGCCTCTTGAAAAAGGAGGGCATAGCCCACCAGGTGCTGAATGCCAAGTATCATGAAAAAGAGGCGGAAATTGTAGCCCAGGCCGGTAAGAAAGGAGCGGTTACCATTGCCACCAACATGGCTGGCCGTGGTACTGATATAGTGCTGGGCGGAAACATTGAATCCGACGTGGAAAAAATTTCAAACGACCCCGACCTGACTGCAGAAGAAAAAGAGATCAAGATAAAGGATTTAAAAGCCCGCTGGCAAAAAGAACACGATGAAGTGGTTTCCCTGGGAGGTCTTCATATTCTGGGGACAGAACGCCACGAGTCGCGCAGAATAGATAACCAGTTGCGTGGACGGGCCGGGCGCCAGGGGGATCCGGGTTCCTCCCAGTTCTTTGTCTCTCTAGAAGATGATCTTATGAGGCTTTTTGGGGCGGATAATATTGCCCCCTTAATGGAGAAACTTGGTATGGACGACCAGATGACCATTGACCACCCTATGATCAGCAGGGCTATTGAAAATGCCCAGAAAAGGGTGGAGTCGCGCAACTTTGACCTGCGCAAACATATCCTGGAATACGATGATGTTCTCAACCAGCAGAGGGAAGTTATCTACAGGCAAAGAAGGCAGGTGCTGGAAGGGGAGAGGTTAAAGGACAGCATTCTGGAGATGCTGGAAAAGACCATCGAGTCTGCCCTTGAGCTCTATGTTGATCCCAAGGCATACGATGATGAATGGGATCTGGAAGGGCTTCTAAAATACGGGGAAAGGGTTTTCTTGCCGCAAGGAAGAGTAACTGTCCAGGATCTTCAGAGCAAATCACGGGAAGAAATATTTAAGCTGCTGCTGGAGCTTTCCACTGGCTTCTATGAGGAGAGGGAGAATGAACTGGGCTCCCATGTAATGTCTGAACTGGAAAGGGTCATACTGTTAAGGGTAGTGGATTCCAAGTGGATGGACCATATTGATGCCATGCACCAGCTCAGACAGGGAATAGGCCTCAGGGCCTACGGCCAGCAGGATCCGCTTATCCAATATCGCTAC
>JAAZDU010000051.1 GCA_012512665.1 Bacillota bacterium
GAGCTAGAAAAATTTTCAAACGCAAAATAGCTAAACGCCTCCTTGCAGCACGGTTCCCGTTGACGTAAAGTGCAACTGTTGTTGTTTCGGGCCCCGTTTACTTGTCCTTTAATTCCATTTTATTGTATTAATGCCTTTTTAGTCAATCACCTTTCTAGATAATATTCATTTTTCATGCTTATTTTTACAGTTAATTGCAACCTTCTCGTATATTCCTAAATATTAAACAAATAACACCAGAAAAAGTTAACAGCAGGATGTTTGAAATTTTCAACTATAATTAAGGATCAGCCTGGCGCTCCCCCGGGATAAGGGAGAGGAAGCTGACTATTTCCCTCTTCACCATCTCGCTCATATTCTCGAACTGCAGCGCCAGGCCAAAGGTGCCGGCGGTTTTGTCCTGGGGAGGGAGGGACCACACCACCCTGCCTTTTACCAGCACATTTTGCCTTCGCCCATTTCCCTCCAAAGCTATCTGCAAAAGCAGCCCGGTTCCCGCTGGGAACCTCCGGGAAACATTGAGGAGGACCCCTCCACCGCTTATATCTGCTGTTACAGCCTCTTCAGGCTGGGCAAAAGGAGCTGTTAGCGATTTAATGGTTCCGTTGTCTCTTGCTCCTCCCTGGTAAACGATCTCCCTCAGTGCCACCCGCTTCTCCTCTTCGATATCTACCAGGTTTGCAGGCAACGCCCAGTAATATACTTTAAAGCAACAAGGATAACGGTGGTATTTCCGTCTCCCGTAAGGGCTTACTGCTCTAGGCCATGAGATATGGTAAAAGAGCCCTTTACCTCTCGCAGCTCGCCTGACCACCGTGCTGGAAAAATATTGAAAGGTACTATCAATCTTGATCCTGCACAGCCATTTAGTACCCTCCTGCATAAAAAGCCTTTCCTGGCCCGAGGCTGGCACCCCTATAGCCAGGGCATCTTCCATAAGGTCTTTAATATTGGTCTGGTAGAAAATATTATTTTCCTCGTGTAAAATTTCAATCAATGAGCCCTTCCTTAAAATTTCCTTTATTTTCATATAGCTCTCCTTTAATTTTATTTACTATTTACAGAAGCCTCTCCAGCTCCAGGCCAAAAATAAAAAAATTAACTCATCCCGCAGTATCTTCAAATTTTTTTAAATCACCCTGCCCTTTACTCCAAAACTAGTGGCTGGATTTATTTATTTCTTCTCATTTTTCTAGCCCGGGCTGTCTTTTCCTGCTAAAAAACGCCTGTTTTTTTAAAAATAAGCAGGTGAGCGTAATGTAAAAACAAGCTCTTTAATTGATGAGATAAAGCGATTTTATAAGCGCTGGAAAAATGGTGTAATCTTAAAATAAAGACTAGCACAAGGAATTTTGGGGAAAAAGGCGAAATCAATACAGGGCAAACTTAACAAGAGGTGGTATAACTTGAAGTCAAAAATTTTGCTCAGCGAGTCTATTCACGAAGAAGGAATTAACATTCTTAGGCAATTTGGGGAGGTGCAAATAGCTGCAGACACCGGGGAAGAAACCCTGGTAAAAGCCGTAGCTGATGCTGACGCCCTGGTAGTGCGCAGTAGCCAGGTGACTGGCAAAATTATTCAAGCTGGGAAAAGGCTGAAGGTTATTGGCAGGCACGGCATTGGTCTGGATAATATAGATCTGGAAGCAGCTAGCCGCTGCAAGGTAGCCGTGGTTAATACACCTGAAGCGAATGTACTCTCGGTGGCAGAACATGTCATCGCCAGCATGCTTTATCTCTGCAAAAAGTTGCCCCAGTCGGATAAAGCCCTGCGCTCAGGTGTTTTCAACCGTTCCGGTTCCTTACCCGGCCTGGTAACTAAATTGGGTTACACTACCCTGGAACTATACGGAAAAACCCTGGGCCTGGTTGGCGTGGGCAAAATTTCGCGGCGCGTGGCCGAGATAGCAGGCAAAGGCTTTAATATGAATACTATCGGCTACGACGCTTTTCTGCCGGCAGAGACGATAAAAGCGGCAGGGGTCGAGCCTTGTTCATCCCTGGAAGAACTGTTTAAGCAGTCAGACTTTATTTCCCTGCATGTACCTCTTACACCTGCAACGAAGGACCTGGTAGATGCCAAACTTCTAGGATTGATGAAGCCAACGGCTTATCTTGTCAACACCGCCCGTGGAGGCGTTGTTAACGAAGAAGCCCTCTACACCGCCCTTAAGAATAATGCTATTGCTGGAGCCGCTGTGGATGTATTTGCTACGGAACCGCCCCAGCAGGACCACCCTTTCTTTGAACTTGACAATATCCTCGTAACGCCGCATGCAGCGGCCATGACAGACGGTGCGCTCCTGCGCATGGCCCTGGATGTAGCTGAAGGAGTTGTTGCGGTTCTTAAAGGCGAAAAACCAAAATACCTGGTGAACCCCGAAGTATGGGAAAAATAATTTAAGCACTTTCACCTGTAATATATTATTTGGAAACAGGAAAGAACTATGTTGCGTTGAATATATGAACGATTAACAGTATGCCGGTTAAAACTAATACTTGTAACCGCATACTTATGACATGACATTCGAGGTGCAGCATGGTAAAAAAAATTTTGATCGCCCTCATTATCTTTTCCTTGGTTGTAGCAGCCTTCCCCATAGCCAGCAATGACCTGGCTGAAAGAAATAATAAAAAAGTGCAGTTGACGGTGGATATGGACGAGGTCAGGCGCCTGGCAGTAGCAGAAGGCACCAGCGTCAAGGAACTCCTGCAGGAGTTCCAGGGGATGGGGGTATCGGCCGTAGCCATCCGGGAGGCCAACCTCTCCCGCTACAGGCTGGAGGGCAAGGTCTCTTTTATGACAGGATACGACCTGCTGGCCAGCTACTATATACACGGCAGCCTGCAGAAAGACCTGCTGGGACTGATCGAACGGCAGTCCATAGATCCCTACAAGGTTTATCTTTTCAGCACTGACAGGGAACTGGTGCAGAAGCTGGAAAATATTATCCAGATTAAACTGGACCCGCCTATGGAACGCTTTAGCGGTGAGGAGTTCGATATTTTGGAGATGAGTCTCGCCACCGTAGGCAAGGACATTAACGATATGGCCTCCTTGAGGGCGGGCGTCATGCCAGAAGATCTGGAGGTGGCCCGGGAGCTGGGCCTGGCAGTGGTACCCCGTCCGGACAATAAATACATTCAAACTCCGGAGGGTGTGGAATTTGTCCTGGAAGAACTCCTTTCCCTACCAGGGGCTAATATCTTTATTTTTGAAGGGGAAGAGGCCACAGGCTTTCCCAATCACTTAAGCCTGGCAGCCCAAAAAATACAGGAACATGGCCTGCCCATGGGAGTCATAGAATATGTGCCTCGTCAAGAAGGGCAGATTGCAGTCGCTTTGGAAAGCAAGGTCCCCACTGTTCTGACCCACAGCACTGTTTTAAGCCAGGATCCGCAGGCTATTTTTAACGGGGTGCGCCAGCGCAGGGTACGTCTTGTGTACTTACGCTTCTCCCACCCCATAACCGATGAACTCTTTGAGCCAGAAAGGGCCCGCAGCCTGATAAAAGGGGTTACAGAAGAACTTGATCGTTACGGCTACGAAAGCGGGGTGGCAGAACCTATCCCATCCAGCGAGCGCGGGCGCAAATTCTTTGCCCTTATCCTGGTGGGGGTAGCAGCGGCCATTGCCCTGCTGGCAGAAAGGCTGCTTTCTTTAAAAGACCGCTCCACAGCAATTGTTTTCGCCTTTTCCTATCTTGTACTCCTGGTTCCCCTGGCTACCATCAGCAGGGATAGCGCTCTCCAGTACTTAGCTATCCTGACCGGGATTACTTTTCCCTCTCTGGCTGTTATCAGCCAGCAGCTGCGCAATATACCAAAAGAAATCAAAAGGCCCGTCTTATTGGCTGCCAAAACCATAACCCTGACCACCCTGATCTCTATCGCTGGTGGAACCCTGGTGCTGGCTCTTTTAAGCAACCCCTTCTTTGTAGGAGGGCTCTCGCTCTACCGGGGCGTAAAAATTCTTCATACTGCACCTCTCATCTTTATTGGTATCTGGGCCCTGGCTGCTGTCGTTTACAGGCAGGAGCGCTGGACTCTAAAAGCAGTGGTAACTAGCATACGCAAACTGTGGAAAGAGCCGGTGGTATCAGGCGGCCTCGTAGGGCTGCTTCTCCTGCTTGGGGCAGCCTACCTTTATTTGGGCCGAACGGGACATGATATGGGCCTGCCCGTTCCCCAGTTGGAAGTTCAACTGCGGCTGCTGCTGGACGAAGTACTTTTAGTAAGGCCACGTTTTAAAGAATTCCTTGTCGGCTACCCATTGACCTGGACCGGGTTATATCTACTTTACCGCGGGCACAGGTCAGCCCTGACGGCCGGCCTGCTCACCGCCGGAGCTATAGCTCAGGTATCCCTGGTCAATACATTTTCCCACTTCAGCAGCCCTTTTGTTACCTCTTTAATACGCACCATTAACGGCTTTTTGCTGGGCAGCCTGATAGGGCTCTTGATAATCCTGGCCCTTGTCATAGCGGAGAAGATTTACCTGCACAGCGGCCTGGCAGCATCACTGCAGGAGAAAAAAGAGCAATGAGGCGCATAGTTATTTCAGGCTACCACGGCTTTGATAACGCAGGTGATGAAGCCATCCTGGAAGTGCTGCTGCAGGAACTGCGCGCTGTCGCTAAGGAAAATAATCATAAATGGCACTTCACAGTCCTTTCAGCCAGTCCGGAAAAGACCAGTAAGCGCTACAGGGTGGACTCCATTCAAAGGACAAATCCTTTTACCCTCATAAAGGCTATCTGGAAAAGTAAGGCGGTGGTTAGCGGCGGGGGCGGGCTTTTACAGGATGTTACCGGCAGGTTCACTGTAGCCTATTACCTGGCACCCTGCTTGCTGGCTTACCTGATGAGGAAGCCGTTCATTATATATGCCCATGGCATCGGCCCTTTGCGGGGAAAAATAAACCGCCTCTTATCAAGGCTGGTTTTAAATAAAGCTGCCTTTATTAGCGTGCGAGATGAAAAATCTCGTCAGCTCTTGCAGGAAATTGGTGTCAAAAAAAATATAGCCTTAACCGCCGACCCTGCTTTTTGCCTGGAACCACGGCACAGCGCTACCACTCAAAAAATAATAGAAAATTTACCTGCTAAGCCAGCGATTGCTGTCTGCTTAAGGCCCTGGCCGGGGCTTTGCCTGGAAGAAATTGCAACTACCATCAATGTCTTTTGCCAGGAAACAGGGGCAGCGGCAGTTATAATTCCTTTTCTACCCCAGACTGATTTGCCCCTCAGCCGGGAAATTGCTAAAATGTTAACGTGTCCCAACCTGGTAGTGCGGGAAGAACTGGAACCTGCAGAAATTATAGCCCTGCTGCAACAAGTGGAATTGGTACTGGCCATGCGGCTGCACGCTTTAATTTTTGCTACTGTTGCAGGCACTGTGCCCGTTGCTCTCAGCTATGACCCTAAAATAAATTACTATATGGAACAAATTTCACTTCCCGTCGCCGGGGAAGCGGACAACCTGTCGCGAGCAAACTTGCTCGGCGAACTTTATCACTCCTGGCAGCGAAAAAAACAGCTGTCCCTGGAACTTTCTGCTTACGCCAATTCCTTTAAAAAACAGGCTTGTGAAACCGCCCGCGAAATTAGTTGCTTTTTGGCCAACCTTTAGAACGGAGGATATGACTTGCCCCGAAAAGAAAGCATCCTGGGAGTAAAAGCTGATATTTATAACCTGGAGGAAACCGTCTCCAGGGCGGAAACGCTGCTGCAGACTAAAAAGCCGACGCTGATAGCTTCTGTCAACCCGGAGATCATCATGGAAGCGCTGTCCAACAGCAAGTTAAAGAAGATGCTAAATAGCGCTGATATTGCCATTCCTGATGGCGTGGGTATTGTTCTGGTCTCCTGGCTAAAGGGGGGCAGGATCAGGCGCCGGGTGACGGGTATTGATCTCATGGAAAAATTATTGTCTGTCGCTGCCCTTAAAGGGTATAAGGTTTTTTTCCTGGGGGGTAAACAAAATGTAGCCGAAGAGGCAGCCGCCTCTGCACAAAAAAAATACAAGGGACTAAAAGTAGCTGGTACACATCACGGCTACTTTCCCCCCGATGAAGAAATGGATGTTGCCAAAAAAATTGCTGCCGCCGGCGCTGATATGGTCTTTATCGGTATGGGGACGGACCGCCAGGAAAAATTTATGTTTCGTTACGCCCATATCACGAAAGCACGTCTTTTAATGGTAGTAGGCGGTAGCCTGGATGTTCTTTCGGGGCGTAAAAAAAGAGCCCCCTATTGGGTGCAGCGCTCAGGGCTGGAATGGCTCTACAGGGTCCTGCAGGAACCGCGTCGTATTAAAAGAATTGCTGTTCTGCCGTGTTTTTTAAAAAAAGCCTTGGCTTTCAATGAAGGGGAAAAGTTTAATTGCTTAAGCGTTGAGGTCGATATTATAACCTACAAAGGAGCCGTAGCAAAGGCAGCCGAACATATACAGGAGAAAAAACCGCTCTGGATTGTAGCTATTAACCCGGAAAAAGTGGTCAAGGCCTGGGAAAACAAGGAATTAAGACAGCTACTGGCTCAAAGCGGACTGGCCATCCCCGATGGTATTGGCATTCTACTGGCCGGCTGGATCATGGGTTACCGCTTTGCGCAGAGAGTAACCGGGGTGGACCTTTTTTTGGCACTTGTAGAAGAGGCTGCTCAAAAAAAATGGCGGGTTTTTTTCCTGGGCGCCGCCCCCGGGGTAGCAGAGGAAGTTGCCTCAAGGCTCTCCCGTAAATACCAGGGACTGCAGGTAGCGGGAACTCACCACGGCTACTTTAGCCCTGAAGAGGAACACAGCCTGGTTAAAAAAATTACAGCTTCCAAAGCCCAGCTACTTTTTGTGGCCATGGGCAGCCCCAAGCAGGAAAAATTTATTGCCTCCAACCTGGAAAAACTCCATGTTCCTGTCTGCATGGGTGTCGGAGGCAGCTTTGACGTTATCAGCGGGAAAGTAAAGCGGGCGCCTTCCTGGATGCAAAAAGTGGGGCTGGAGTGGAGCTACCGCTTGTGGCGTGAACCCCGCAGGGCACTGCGCATGCTTTCCCTGCCCCGTTTTGTCCTGCTTATACTATTATTCAGGCTTGGCCTGTTACGTTCTGTTAAAGGAGAGGAAAAATTTTAATGAAAACAATTTGCGTTATTGGTCTAGGGTATATAGGCCTGCCTACAGCAGCTATGTTCGCCTCCACAGGAAAGTTTCGCGTTATCGGGGTGGATATTAACGGAAATACGGTAGAAGCCATACAAAACGGACAAACCCACCTCCATGAGCCTTGCCTGGGTGAAAAAGTGGCCCGCTGTGTTACACAAGGAACGCTGGTAGCGCAGTCAGAACCGGCTCCCGCTGATGCTTTTATTATCGCCGTTCCTACACCGATTACCTCGGATAAACAGGCAGATCTTTCCTATGTAAAAGCTTCAGCAGAAACACTGGTACCCTTCCTAAAACCGAATAACCTGGTCATACTGGAATCTACCGTTCCTCCCCGCACAACCCAGGATATTCTCATACCCATTCTGGCCAAAAGCGGGCTGGAAATAGGCCGTCAAATCCTGGTAGCTCACTGCCCGGAGCGGGTCCTGCCGGGCCGCATCTGCTATGAAATGGAACATAACAGCCGCATCATCGGTGGCATTAATGATATTTCTGCACAGCGCACAAAACAATTGTATGCTACTTTTGTGAAGGGGGAGATGTATCTTACCGATGCCACCAGCGCTGAAATGGCAAAGCTAATGGAAAACACCTACCGGGACGTTAATATTGCTCTTGCCAACGAATTGGCCCGTATCAGCAACAAGCTGGGGGTAAATGTTTGGGAAGCTATCGCCATGGCCAACAAGCATCCAAGGGTAAACCTGCACCTCCCCGGCCCCGGTGTCGGTGGGCACTGCATAGCAGTTGACCCCTGGTTTATCGTAGAAAAAGCGCCGCAGGAGGCCCGTCTCATCCGCCTGGCAAGGGAAATAAACGATTCCATGCCTTCCCATGTGGCCTTAACAATCAAGCAGGAGCTGGAGGGGATAGCCAGCCCCAAAGTAACCCTGCTGGGTATGACTTATAAGGCCAACGTCAACGACTGTCGTGAAAGCCCCTCTTTGAAGGTAAAAAATATCCTGGAATCCTTCAGTTTCCAGGTGGCTGCTTATGATCCCATGCTTCGGACAGCAAACATGGCTTCTACCCTGGAAGAAGCCCTGGCAGGAAGCGACCTAGTTGTCATACTGGTTAACCACGATGCTTTCGCTTCACTTGACCCGGCAAAAGTGGCCAGCTTGGTGAGAAACCGCACTGTTTTTGATACGAAAAATATGCTGGAGGCTGCCGCCTGGGAAAAAGCTGGCTTTAAAGTGATTAAGCTGGGATGCTAAAAAAGAGCTCTTAAAATCGAGCTCTTTTTTAGTAAATAACACTTCTTTACAAAAATCTTTCGCGCTCCAGGGCAAAGACAAAAGCTACTATTTCATCCCGCAGCCTTTCATCGATATCTTCAAATTTAACAGCGTGTCTGTAGGGCAGATTCATTTTTTCTTTGGGCAAATACATCCAAACTACCCTGCCTAACACCATTAATTCTTTCTCTTTTTTGCTGCATTTAAGAAAAAGGCGCAGAATTAAGCGGCTATTAACAGCATAGCGGCGCCTGTTAATCATCTGAATCCCGCCTCCGCTTATATCAGCAGTCAATGCTTTTTCGGGTTTGCCCAGGGACAAAGCAATCCCATCAATAGTTTCTTTTTCCTTCAGACCACCGAGGCAGGACAATAATCTAACTGCTTTTTTTTGTTCGGGAGAATGTGTCCCGTCATCATCTTGGACCAGCCAGCAGTGGACCTTAAGGGTAAAAGGCAGGCGGTAGTACTGCCTACGCTGGTACCTGGTAACTTCTTCAGGCCAGGAGATCAGGTAAAGGAGAAGCCCGTTGGCAACCTTTTGCCCCAGCACAGTGCTGCTGAAAAAATATTGTGCATCTTTTGCAAGCAGTCGCAATGAGAAGCTTTGGCCTTCCTGCATCTGCAGCATTTCCCGCTTGGCCATGGGAACACCGATAACAAGATTGTCCGGATCTACTCCCTGGACAATGCTCTTGAAGTAAATGCCTTTTTGCTTATCGTACACTTCCAGGAGCTGGTTTACCCGAAAGAGTTCTCTTATTTTTTTATCCATGAAGCTACAAGCCACCCCATATTATTTATCCTCATCGCCAGGTTTCTTCTTTCCTTTCTTTTCCCTACTGGCATTTTCCTGCCAAAAAACTACTTTTTTCTACTTCTGAAACCTATGCCAGAGTAAAAAGCTTGTCCATCCACACACCTTGTTTTAAAAAAACCCCCTTTTTGCAGGAGGGGTAAAAAACAAGCCTGGATTAAGTTAAACTAGGAAGCTAAGATCCTGAGGAGATTCAAGAAAAGATTGGTACAAAGAAATCTCTTTTTTTAAGGGAAACGGATGGTGGTCTGCCGGGCTGCACTGTATAAGGGGGGGCAAGGCAGCATAGCTGGAATTAGGGATAAACTGTGTAGTTTCGTCATTAACGCCAGCAGAAAGGCAAAAGTACCCGGCACCTCCCATCTGCTGCATAGGCTCATACAGGGAGCTAAATTCCCTGGCTACCAGGTTACCCATAATTAAATAGTCGGAGGAAGAATTAATGGTAACATGACCAAAGCCGGAAGGAATAAGTACTTTGTCCCCTCTGGTAGCTTCCACTAATATAACTTTCTCTAAACCCTGGCGGGGATTTTTAAGGTCATAAGGCTTCTGTAAAAGGTACTTTGCTTGCCCGTAGAGCACTTCGTAGACCTCCGGGTAGGTAGCATCAGAGCCCGGTTTGGTAGGGTGGTAGTGCCCTGCTGTTTTTATATACTCCCGCCCGATTTTCCCGGGCAGTAAAACGGTAATATCGTAGCGAATGCCCCAGGACTCAAAGCTGTCCTTATCCTCTGGAAGGTAAAGATCCCGGTACATGTAATATAGCTCGCGCCCCGGATCCTCATCAACCTTTACATCCTCCTCTCCCCGGTATAGGACATCTATCATTTCTTCCAGGCGGCGCACCGCCGGCACTACTGGTTGCAAAGGGTTTTGAAAAAGCATCTTCTTTTTATCCCCGTCCCAGGAAAGGGGCAGCCCGCTAAGGGTTAAGTTGATCATAAAGCAACTAAGGACCTCCTTATCGCTTAAGTCTTTACTATCATTATATTTTGCCGCAGCATTAATATTTTAAACAGGCAAAAAAACTAACTAAAAAAACCCTGGTGGGCTAGGGGGAAAGTGTAAAAGCCGGCACAAAACCCTGTAGCCGCTGCTGTATTTTAGTCCAGTCGGCTTTCAATTTTTCCTGCGTGTCGGCTGAGATTTGGTATTTTTCAGGCTCGGCCTCTAACACTCTGTAGAGGGGGAGAAGGCGATGGCGCCAGGAGCGGTTGACCCAGGTTACCAGGTAATCAACATCCTTCAGGTACGCATCACCCCGCGCCAGATCTTTTTCCAGGTGAAATCGCAGCAGCAGCCCGTATTTTACCTCGCCGGTAGGAATACTGCCTTCAATCCTGTGCTGATTGGAGATAAAATTTCCCAGGGAATAAACCACAAAACCCCGCCGTATATCTCCATCACTACCTTCTACCTCTATAAACTCCATGGGCTGAATAACATGAGGGTGGCTCCCCAATATTATGTCTGCGCCTGCTTCCACAAGAAAGCGCGCCAGGCGCCTTTGCTCTTCACTGGGCTCAAATTGGTATTCCTGCCCCCAGTGCATGTAAACTACAACCAGGTCAGCCCCTTCCTGGCGTGTTCTTGCAATATCCCTGGCCATAAGGTCTTCATCAATAAGGTTAACTATGTAGTCTTTGCCTTCAGGTAAAGGAATACCATTGGTACCGTATGTATAGGACAAAAAAGCAAGGGTTATCTCATTTGCCTCCAGCAGCAGCGGGTCATCTCGCTCCTGCTGGCTGCGGGCTGTACCAAAAGCTTCCAGGCCAGCCTCCTCTATCACCTCCAGCGTGCGGTAAAGGCCCCCTTCACCGCTGTCCAGGGAGTGATTATTGGCAGTTGCCAGCAGATCGAAGCCGGCCTCCTGCAAAGCAAAGGCAATTTCATCAGGGCTGTTGAACCTTGGATATGCCCTGTAGCCTTTATCTCTTCCCGCTAGGGTCGTCTCCAAATTGGCAACCGCCAGGTCGGCAGATTGAAGATACGGGGCGATAAGCTGAAAACTGGGAGAAAAATCGTAGCTGTCCTCTTCACTGTTATAGGCTTGGAGGTACTGGGTCTGGTGCACCATAATATCACCCGCCGCCACCAAGGTAGCCTGGCTGAAGGACGGAGGAACATTTTTTGCCTCTTCCCCTTCCAGCGGGATCTCTTCCTCCCCCGTCCCCTCCTGCCAATCCTCTTCCTGCCCCGAATGAAGCGGCAGCTCAAAAGGAAATAAATCCTGCAGGGAAAGGCCTATTACCGGCAAATAGGAATAAACCAAAAACAAAAAGACTAACAGGACCAACAAAACTTTTAAGATAACACTTAATTTTTTCCTCAAAAAATCATACCCTTTTTAATTTTAATTAAAGATCAAAATAGAGCTCCAGCTCATAAGGGTGCGGCCGTGCATTAACCTGGTAGCATTCGTTCTTTCTCTTGTATTCTACCCACCCTTTGATCAGCTCCTCGCTGAAAACATTGTCCTTTAATAAAAAGTCGTGATCCTCTTCCAGGGCAGCCAGGGATTCCTCCAGGGAGCGCGGAACTACAGGTATCTTGGCCCGTTCTTCTTCGGGCAGCTCAAAGATATCCACCCCGTCAAAGGGGCCAAAACCCTCTTCCCTGGGGTCCAAGCCCCGCTCAATACCATCCAGGGCCGCCATAAGAAGAGAAGCCACGGCAAGGTAAATATTACAGCTGCCGTCGCTCAAGCGATACTCAAAGCACTTGTCCTCTGGCAGGCGGGCATAGGCAGGAATGCGGATGGCGGCTGTGCGGTTGGCAGCAGAAAAAGCCAGGTAAACAGGGGCCTCAAAGCCCGGGACCAGGCGCCGGTAGGAGTTGGTGCTGGGGCAGGCAAAGGCCATCAGGGCGGGGCTGTGCTTCAGCATACCAGCTATAGCCTGCAGGGCCAGCTTACTTAAGCCGGCATAGCCCTCTTTATCATAGAACAGCGGCTCTTCACCGCGGAAAAGTTTGAAATGGAGGTGCAAGCCGTTACCAGCCTCCATGAAAAAAGGCTTGGGCATAAAGGTAGCCGCTTTTCCTCCCTCCGCCGCTACATTGCGGATAATATACTTGGAAAGGACTACTCCATCGCACGCCTTCAGCAGGGGTGCAAAATTCATTTCAATTTCTGCCTGCCCATAGATCCCGTTTTCCCGGTGATGATATTTAACAGGGATACCTGCTTCCGTCATCAGCCGGCACATACGGTTGCGCAGGTTTTCCGTTTTATCCAGAGGCTGGCTGGCGTGGTAACCCCCTGCCACCGCCAGCTGCTGCGGATCCAGCTTGCCTGGTCCTCCATGATATTCTGCCAAATTCTTAGACTCGCGGGAGGCAAGAATATAAAATTCCAATTCGGGAAGCCACAAGCTGCGGTCAGCTATACCGCTGTCCTGCAGGTATTTCTCCGCCCGCTTCGCTACCCCCCTGGGGTCAAGCTTATAAGATTCGCCAGAATCGGGGTCCACCAGGTCGCATAGCAAGCTAAGAACAGGTTCTTCCCAAAAAGGATCCAGGACGGCTGTAGAAAGATCCGGAACAATAGCCAGGTCCGATGCCTCTACTCTAGTTATCCCGGATATACTGGAACCGTCAACGCCTATCCCCTTTTCCAAAAAGCCTTCCTGCAGCATATCGACAGAAACAGTAACATGTCGCTGCCAGCCGACCAGGTCTGTGTACTTCAGGTCAATCATCTTTACATTTTGCTCTTTAATTATCTCTTGTATCTTTTTTAGCACTAAGTTAGCACCTCCAGTTTTTCAAAAGCTGCCAAAACATATATGCGCTCCTTATTTTAACAACTAATACGGCTCTATGCAATAACAGCCTGTTCACATTGTCTATGACCTGGGCCCCCGCCGGGGCCAGGCATTGCTTGCTAGCAAAAATAGGCTAACACCCAGGCCTTCAGCAGCAGCTCTAACAGGGCCAGAAGAGGGGCTTGTTCTTCATCAGCAGTAAGAAGACGCAGCTGTTTTATCAGCTCTTTCTCTTCTAGCGCGCGTATCTTTGCCAGCATGCTTTCGCCCAGCCTATGGGTTAGTTCAACTTTTGGCGGCAGGGAACCAGGTGCAGGGTCAGTTGCCTCCACCAGGGTTGGGCCCCTCCCGCCGGGTTTGTGCGAACCTCCGGGGGGATTATCAGGCCCGGACACTGCTTCTTCAGATCCCGTACCGGGATCAGGTTCTGGCTTTGGGGCAGGCTTTCTCAGGATAAATAGCTGGTATGTAAGCTCGGTCTCACCATCTTCTGCCGTAACAGTAACCCGGACCTGTGTCTCCTCTCCTGCCGCCAGCTTAACCCAAAAAATGTCCCCGCTCAATACAGGCGATCCGTTTACCCGGATAAGAGCAGCGCTGTCCTGGGCACTGGGTATAACTGCAAGCCATTCTGCCTGCTCTTCAACTTCCAAAGTATAAAAAAGGGTGTGGGGTTGAAAAGCAAAGCCTATCTCCTTTTCCCCTTCTTTTATCACTAAAGAGCCCAGCAGGGCATTGCTACTGGCTTTCCTGGTTTTAAAAGAAAAGGAAAAAGGATCCAAAAAGTTCCCATGTTCCCCTTCTAGTGACTGTGCCGGCAAAACAACGGTTAAAGTGGTTCCTAAAGGTAGCTTACCTCCGGGCTCCAGCATTAAGCTGCTGCCGTTAAGCAAAGCCAATACCTCTACTTCCTCTCCTTCTGCATCCAGAAGGGCTATCTTATTAAAAGCCGGCCCTGCCGCTATCCCTTCGGCAAAAGTTATGACAACTGTAGTACGCGGTTCCACCTCTTGAGCACCCTGTAACGGCTCTGTCTTATCCACCCTGGGAGGGACAGCAATGAGCGGGAGTGTGGGAATGCTTTTATCACCTGCTGCCCCAAGCCCCAGCTGCCCGTAAGAATTATTTCCCCACGCCAACAGCCGGCTATCGCCTCCCAGAGCCATGGTATAGGACTGGCCTGCAAAAACTTTGGTTATCCCTTCCAGGGTGGAGTCCCCGTCAGTTCCCAGGGTTTTATCCGGGTAGGTCCTGCGCGTCCCACTACCACCATTACCGAGCTGGCCAGAGCTGTTATCCCCCCACGACCAGACCCTGCCCTCTTTATCCACGGCAACAGAATGATCTCCCCCCGCTGCTGCCATAGCAATGTCAGTAACTGCGGCCCTGACAGGCCTATTGGAATCACTCAAAGAATAATTACCCAATTGGCCTGAACTGTTGTAGCCCCAGCTGAAAACTACACCGCCGGCTACGGCTAAAGAGTGTTGCTCCCCCGCAGAAATATGCTCTACATTTTCCAGGCGGTCACTTATTTCACCTACAACCTGCACCGGTATATTTTGCTGTTCACAGCTGCCGTCACCCAGCTGCCCTGTGCTGTTCCTGCCCCAGGCCCAAACAGTGCCGTCGCTGCTCAAAGCCAGGTTATGGTTGAAACCAGCGCTTATCTTTTCTATATTCTTAAGAAAACCTTCTCCCTCGGGCCCCTTTACCTGGACAGCTTTGCTGCTGGTAGATGTAGAGCCAACACCGAGCTGGCCCCAGTTGCTTGCTCCCCAGCTCCAGACTGTCCCGTCCTCCTTTAAAGCAAGGGCATGCCTGTAACCGGCGTCAATAGCTGTCATAGCGTCCAAATAGTCCCCTTCTTCCGGGTCAACAACAACTTGCACCGGCAGGAAACTGTTGGAAAAAGTACCATTACCCAGCTGCCCCCTTTCATTATACCCCCAGGCCCAGACGGTGCCGTCTTCTTTCAGGGCCAGGCTGAATTTATTTCCAGCTGCTACAGCCTTGATACCCACAAGGCCCTCAACTTTAAGGGGGGCATGGCTCTGGCTGATGAGAGATGGATCAAAGCCAAGCTGCCCCTTATCATTATTTCCCCAGGACCAAACAGTGCCATCGCACCTTAATAAAATGGTGTGGTCGTAGCCTGCAGCCACCGAGATGAAATTTGCACTCCCAGCCGATAGGGCTGCCGGCCAAAAAACGGTAGACAGAAAAAATACAAAGGCCACAATAAGATAATTCCTGGAAAACATTGCTACCTCCCTGCCTGATTCTTATTCAGTGTTCCTGCAAAACTGTTCTAGGTGGTATTTTGAAAAATAATTAAACGATACACTTTATTTTAACACCCAGACAATTTTATGCAATACAGGGTTTGTTCAGGATCGTAGCAGGCAGGAATCCATCTCGCGGAGATAATCCGTAAGATAGCAGAGGAAGAAAGGGACAG
Organism: Bacillota bacterium; assembly: GCA_012512665.1. Lineage (GTDB taxonomy): Bacteria > Bacillota > Dethiobacteria > DTU022 > JAAZDU01 > JAAZDU01. Next base: position 15,448 of record JAAZDU010000051.1, read on the forward strand.
GTATATTTTAAGGCTCAACATGGCTGCTGTGATAAGCTGCCAGTTGAGCCTTTTATCTGCGCTCTACTCCTGCTGGAAACCTTAAGTTTATCCTCCGGTGTTACTATTTTGCCAAATTTATGACGATGCTTTTAATTTGGGTGTAGTGATCAAAAGAAAGCCAATGACCTTCACGGCCAATGCCGGATTCCTTGCAGCCGCCGAAGATAACACCTGTGGTGCTAATATCGCCGTAGGCATTAATCCACATGCGGCCGGTTTCTACACCCCGGGCCACCCGTATAGCCCTGTTAAGATCCCTGGTATAAACAGCCCCGCTTAAACCGTAGCTGTTATCATTAGCCATCCTTATGACCTCTTCTTCATCTCTGAACTTGATGACCACCAGCACAGGCCCGAAGATCTCTTCCCGGGCCACTCGCATCTCATTGGTAACATCCGCCAGGATGGTGGGGCGCATAAAGTTACCTTTGTCTAAACCGTTTTCTGTAACCCTGGTACCCCCGCAAGCCAGGCGCGCCCCTTCGGCCAGGCCGAGGGCAACATAATTCATAACCTTCTCGAAGTGGCCTTTATAGCAAAGCGCACCCATCTGAGACTCCTCTTCCCAGGGCAGACCAACCTTAATGCTGTTGAAAAGGTCCACGGCCATGGCCAGTATCTCGTCATAGATCTCTTCATGGAGGAAAAGACGAGAACCGGCGGAGCAGACCTGGGCAGCATTTACTAGGAAAGCGCGCAGGCCGGATTTAACTTTATCTCTGTCGCTATCCGGGAAGATGATATTAACGGATTTACCCCCCAGTTCCAAAGTAACGGGGATAATCTTTCGCGCCGCGGCCTCACCTACCACCCTGCCAACCTCTGTGGAGCCGGTAAAGGACAGCTTGCGCAAACCGGGATGTTCTAAAAGGTACTGGCCACATCTGGAGCCGCTGCCGGTAACGATATTAATAACCCCGGCAGGCACGATGTCTTCTATGCATCGCATAAATTCCAACATACCCAGGGAAGCATAGCGGGAAGGCTTCACCACTGTGGTACAGCCCACAGCCAGAGCCGGGCCCAGCTTCCACGCTCCCACCACAAAAGGAACATTCCAGGGGACAATTTGTCCCACTACCCCGATAGGTTCGCGCAAGATAAGGCTCATGGTAGTATCGTTAATGACGCTCGCCTTGCCTTCATAAGTCATAATGGCGCCTGCGCAGTAGCGGTAGAAATCGGCTGCAAACAAGATATCCGACTTTGCTTCCTTATAGAGCTTGCCGGTATCCAGGCATTCGACCATGGCCAGTTTATCCACCTGCGCTGTCATGGCATCGGCTATCCTGTGCAAAAGAGCAGAGCGCTCGACAGGGCTGGTCTTCTTATAGCTCTGGAAAGCCTTCCAGGCAGCCTGCACAGCTTTATCGACATCTTCTCTGCTGGCTTCGGCGCAGCAACACAACTCTTCACCCGTAGAAGGGTTAATGACTTTAAAAGTCTCTTTCCTGTGAGCATCTACCCAACTGCCGTCTATAAATAAGCCGTATTTTTCCTGCAAGTAGTTATGCATTTTTGCCTCCCAGAAATATCAAAGCACAGCAGTTATCTTAACTGGGCGTTCGCCGTGGCGATTGACATCAATGCCCAGCTTATAGAGCATAGGCAAATAGGTCGGATGAATGCGGGCAAAAAGATTGCTAACAGCGAAACCGGCTATATTCCGCAGAGCGGCGGGGCCGTAAACGATAGAAAGTTCATGGGGATGCTCCGGCTCATCCACCGTATGGGGGTTATAAAGGATATCGCCGGGGCAGACACCGTAGGCACGGGAACACTCGGGGATTCTCAGCGTCATATCCGTAAAGACGGAGAGAACATGGCCGGAGAACTTCGCATGGCCTAGAATTTTGTTCTCATAGGGAAGATCTGCCAAAAAGGCTTGACAGGTCTTAGGTGCCAGGTCCTCAAGCAGGTCGGCGTACATAATCTCCCCACTAGCTACCTCAATTTTTATCTGCTTTGCCATTTAAACCGCCTCCCTTTTATGTATTTCTTCCTCTTCATAAGGTCCTCTGCTAATCTTCCACCCTGGTGATCTTAGCCATTTTTAGCCCCCGGCGGGAGATCTCTATCCCCAATTGATAAAACTCATCTAAAAAGCGCGGCTGCAGACGAGCAAATAAATTAAAGATAGCATGGCCGGAGACAGTGGCCATGGATGCAGGGCCATAAACAAAAGCAATCTCATGAGGGTGTTCGGCAGCATCATGCAGATGGGGGTTGTAGAGGATGTCCCCAGGGCAGACGCCGTGAACACGGGAGCATTCAGCCTCAGCCAGGTCCAGCTGGGAGAACATGTAAACAACATGGCCGGACCATTTGACATGCAGCATTTCATTTTCCAGCGGCAGGGAGTCCCAAACCTGCTGGCAGGTCTTCGGTGCCAGCTCCTCCAAAAGGTCGGCTATCAGGATATGACCGCCTTCCACTTCAATTCTTATTTGTTTCTTTGCCATTTTTTGCCCTCCCCCAAAAGGTAAATTATACTCTCAGCAGCTTACCGCTTTATTAAATTGAATAAAGGTCTGGCCTTCTGTCACGAAAGAGAGGCAAGTTCCTTCTCGTTTCCTCGACCAGATCCGTCTCGATCTCTGCCGCAACAATCACATTTTCCTCTTCTCCTACTTTGGCCAGCACCTCGCCGTCAGGAGCCATAATCATACTGCGGCCGATAAACTCGTAATCACCTTCCGCCCCGGAGCGGTTGGCGGCGATGATAAAGACCTGGTTTTCCAGAGCCCGGGTGCGCAGCTCCGCCTCCCAGGTCGGGATCTCGGAGAAGCTAACTCCCTTAAAGCGCATGCTGGAGATGGCGATGACAACTAGCTGCGCACCCTTTTTAACCAGTTCGCGGCAAGACTCAGGATACCTGCGATCGTAGCAAATAAGCGCGCCCAGCTTACCAAAGGCTGTATCAAACACAGGAAAGCCCTGGCCGGGAGTAAAATAATATTTTTCAAAACTCCTTGTAAAGGGGATATGATTTTTCCGGTAGACCCCACAGATTTTCCCCTGGTCATCAATGATGACCAGAGAATTGTAGAAGTTACCCATGATAGCTTTTTCAAAATGAGGCAGCGCAATATACACACCGCTTTGCCGGGCCAGCTCCTGAAAAGCCCTGACAGTAGGACCGTCCGGCGGCTCAGCATAGGAAAAATACTTGGTATCCTTCCATTGCACAAAAAACTCATCCAAAGCCAGCTCAGGGAGCACGCAGAGCCTACAACCATCTTCCGCCGCCTGTCTTATTAAATTCTTGGCTCTCTCCACATTGGCAGCATGATTGGCAATTTCGGCCGACATTTGAATGGCAGCCACTTTAATTTTCATTGAAATAGCCTCCAACTCCGTTTTAATTATACATCCGAACTCAGCTTTAATTATGCATCCAAAGCCTCGGTCATTTCGGGAACGTCAACCTCTCTTGTGAGCATGGTCACGAGGACACCAGCAACGATAGAAGCCAGCAAGCCCCAGATAAAAGAATGCATATTAAGAATGTTTTGCGACACGATCACTCCAGGGTAGGAAAGCAGGGTGCCGAAGAAACCTGCCAGCATGGAGGCCAGAGCGCCCTGTGAGGTCAGCTTTCTCGTATAAATACCGCCTACAACCACCATAAAGAAGGAGGCGCCCAAAAGACCCGTAGCAGCGGCGCTGATAGTCATAATTGCCGAGGGGCTATTGATGGCCAGCACCAAACCTAAAGCGGCTACAACAACGGTAACCACCACTGAGATGCGGAGCAAAGTCTTGCTGTCAAGAGTTTTACCCATGACCTGCTCATATAAATCGCGGACAAAGGCAGAGCTGA
>JAAZDU010000052.1 GCA_012512665.1 Bacillota bacterium
ATGATGGGAGATTAAACTTTCTTTTTTTCTATGGAAAAAAGCTTCAAAGCTTCTACGTATTTATTGGGAGAAGCATGTTCAAAAAAGGCAGAACCTGTAACCAAAACAGTAGCACCTGCCTGGATAACCAGGGGCGCTGTTTTTTCATTTATGCCGCCGTCCACCTGAATCTCGTAAGACAGTCCTCTTTCTTTTTTCTTCTCGCTAAAATATCTAATTTTAGGTAAAACAGCGGGAAGAAAAGACTGGGACGGAAAGCCAGGGTTTACGCTCATTACCAGCACTAAATCAAGATCTTCTAGAAGATAATCAAGAAACTGAGGAGGTGTAGCCGGATTGAGGGATACCCCTGCTTTTAGGCCTTCTTCTTTAATGGCATGGACAATCCTATGCAGGTGAGTACAGGCCTCTTGGTGAACAGTAAGAAGCTGGGCGCCTGCCTGGGCAAAGGGTTTGATATAGAAATCGGGATTTTCTACCATTAAATGCACATCAAAAAAAAGATTTGTTTTTGGTCGCAAGCTGCTGACAATAAGCGGCCCAAAAGTAAGATTGGGAACAAAATGACCGTCCATTATATCAAAATGAAGCCATTCAGCGGCTGTTTTTTCTATTAGTTGCAGTTCTTTTTCCAAAATACTGAAATCTGCTGATAAAAGAGACGGGGCTACCTTAACCATCAGATAAAATTCCTCTCCTTCTCCTGAATTTCCTCTAAAATCTGCAAATAGTTCTCGTATCTTCTGGGGCTTATACTTCCCCTAGCTAGTTCTTCTTTTACACAACATCCAGGTTCTGCTTTATGAAGACAACTGCTAAACTTGCATTGACCCATCAATCGTTTTATTTCTGGAAACAACCAGGGTAGCTCCTGAGAAGAGATATGAGATATTTCCAGGCGGCTAAAACCAGGGGTATCTACTATTTCTCCTTTACCCTCTTTTAACGGCAGTAGCTCTACATGCCTGGTAGTATGTCTACCTCGCCCAGTTTTTTTGCTCACTGCTCCTGTTTGTAAAGAATATCCCTGCCTAATGCTGTTAATAAAGGAGGATTTTCCAGTACCCGAGGGGCCAGCAAGCACTGTCGTTTTATCATGCAAAATATCTATTAAGTCTGAAAGCCCCTCTTTGGTTACCAGGCTCATCAAGATTACTTTATAACCGGCACCGCAGTAAACACTTACAATATCTTCCATTTCCTGCGGGGAAGATAAATCCATCTTGTTAATACAAATGACAGAAGGCAAATTTTTTGCCTCAATCTGGACAAGTAATTTATCCAGCATATAGCAGTTTATATCGGGCTGACGTGCAGCAAGAAAAACAATCACCTGGTCCAGGTTGGCAACAGGGGGTCTTGTCAGTTCATTTTTCCTGGGCTTAATCTCTTCGATTACTCCCGTCAAATTTCTGTCAGGTGTAATCGTTACCAAGTCTCCAACCAAAATTCGTCCCTTACTTTTTAATTTTCCCCTGGCCTTGCATGTATAAAGGCCTTCCCTGGTCTGCACATAGTAAAAGTTTGATTTAATTTTATGGACTTTACCTTCCAGAAACACTCCTCCTCTTTAAGGGAAGTCCCAACTATCCACTACCACAAACTCGTCGTCTAGTTTTTCCGCTAAAACAACCTTACCAGAACCGATTCCCTTTACTGAAATAGCACCTCCCTCATAAAGGCCCTCATAAAGAACCCTTGCCC
>JAAZDU010000053.1 GCA_012512665.1 Bacillota bacterium
AAGCTGCTCCACTCCTGTTACTGTAAAAACTGCTCTGCGGCTTGCTTCTTGCGAAAGTACAAGCCTTGCTTCCTCTACCAAATCAACTTCCTCTTCTTTTTCTCTGCCTTCGGCAAAAGGCAAGTCATTATCGGATAAATCATATTCAGTGTCATTATTATTTACTGTTGTGTCAACATCGTTTAAAAAATCTGCAGGTGTTTTATCGCTTTGCGTAAAATACCATAGTCCTCCGCAGACAACTATTAAGAAGAGGATTATCCATACAAGTGCATTAAAACTTAGAATAGGCCCTTTTGGCTTAAAAATAGGACTATTATTGTTAACCTCTTCCCTTTCTTTATCCTTTTGCCCGGCTTCGGCTTCGGGGCTTTGCTTAGCTACTGCTAGAGATTTTTTAAGCTCATGATAGTTAAGCCCTACAGCCTCAGCATAATTGCGAAGAGCACCCCTATAATAAACCTCACCTGCAAAAGCTGAGGCATCTCCCTCTTCCAAGGCAATCAATAGCCTTTCTTGTATTTTTGTTTCTTTACTTATATCAGCAAGGCTTTTTCCTTGTTCCAAGCGTGCCTTGCGTAATATTTCTCCAATTTCATCCATAGCAATCCCCCTTGCTAAAACATAATTATACTACCTTTTACTCTCTGATAATTTCTTTACAAACCTGTAAGCTTCTTCTTTAGACATAATTACCTGCCTGGGTTTACTGCCTTCGTGCTTCCCGATAACCCCCATTACTTCCAGTTCATCGATTAATCTGGCTGCACGGGTATAGCCAATGCGAAACCTTCTCTGCAGCATTGAAATAGATGCTTGATCTGAATCCATAATAAGTTTTATAGCATCGCATAAAAGGGGATCTTTATCCTCTTCTGCATCAGTACCACCATCTGCATCACTCGAAGAATCGCTTACAACAAACTCCCTGTTGTAAATTGGCCGGTCTTGCTTTTTTATAAACTCAACCAATTTGCTTAAATCTCTCTCACTAATATAGGCACCCTGTACTCTGATAGGTTTAAATGCACCTACAGGATGAAATAACATGTCCCCCCTGCCCAATAGTTTTTCTGCACCTGCCATATCCAATATAGTGCGAGAATCGGCCTGAGAGGAGACAGCAAAAGCTATACGGGATGTTATATTAGCTTTTATTATACCTGTCAACACGTCTACAGAAGGTCTCTGCGTAGCGATAATTAAATGAATGCCAGCTGCCCTTGCCATTTGTGATAGCCTTACTATTGAGTCTTCCACCTCTGCAGGAGAAACCATCATTAAATCAGCAAGCTCATCTATTATTACTACTATGTAGGGGAGTGGATTGCCTTCCTCGCCCTTATTATTTTCTAACTCATTATAGCGTGTAATCTCCCTTACTCCTTCTTTAGCAAAGAGATCATATCTTCTGATCATTTCTTTTACAGTGTTGCGCAGAGCAATAGAAGCTTTCTTGGGATCAGCAATGACGGGAGAAATTAAATGCGGTAAACCGTTAAATATGCTAAGTTCAACCATTTTGGGATCAATCATTAAAAATTTAACCTGTCTGGGTGTGGCACTAAACAAAATACTGGCAACAATTGTATTCAGGCAAACACTTTTTCCTGAACCAGTAGAACCAGCTATTAACAGGTGTGGCATTTTTAAAAGATCTGTAAACACCGGTTTGCCAGTTATATCTTTGCCAAGCGCTATTAGAAGTGGAGAATGAGATCCTTTAAACGAACTGTCCTCTAAAACATCGCGCAAATATACTATAGATACTATCTTATTGGGAACCTCAATACCAACGGCAGCCTTACCTGGTATAGGGGCTTCTATGCGCACCCCAGGGGCGGCCAGGTTAAGAGCAAGATCATCTGCTAAACTTAGAATCTTACTAACTTTTACGCCCACCTCTGGCTGAAGTTCAAACCGGGTTACGGTAGGCCCTGTCAGGGCTTGTACAACTTTAGCTTTAACACCAAAACTGCTTAAAGTATTCTCCAAAACTCTTGCCCTTTCCTGTGTTACCTTGTTCTGCTGTTGATCTTTTAACCGATTCACCTTGGTTAATAAATTAATTGGAGGCAGTTGGTAATCTGCATCTAAATTTTTAGGCTTCTCACTGACTTCATCAACAAAACAATTATTCTCTAGTTCTGTTAACTTCATTTCTTTTTCTTTATCATTATCCATGTTTGCAGTATCGGTTACTGTTATACTTTCCAAATTAAGCAGCTGACTCTCTTCTGGGCTTTCGTCAGTGTTTTTATCATGGATAAGGGCGGTCAGTTCATTGAAACGGCTGAGAGAAGCTTTGCCAATATACTTTCCATTATCGTCTTCCCATGATTCCTCATCTTCTTTTGATTTCTCTTCACCGTTGAAAATGCCCTGCAGCACTTTTACAAACCTGGACAGTAGAAAGAAAATTTTACTTAAAAAAATACCGGCTCCTTTAAGCAGGTAATTTAAATTAGTATCAGTTAATAGCAAAACAGAGATTAGAACTAATGCAATAATTACTATATAGCTACCTATATCTCTAAACAGGAAGAAAAAGGTCGATGATAGGATCGCACCTACAAAGCCACCGCCTTGTTGTCCAATCGCCAAATTCATGGCAGTGTTATAAAAATTTTTGCCTAAAGCGGCAAGGTAGAGCATTGCTTTTAAATGCAGAGAGGTGAGGGCCAATAGAATTAAAATTAGCAAACCGGCAAAACGGGACTTAAAATTGGAAATTTTATGATGTAATATTTTAGAAAAACCTGCTGCCAAAAATAACAAGGGCAGAAGTAAAGCCCCTTCGCCAGCTATAATCTTCAATAAATAGCTAATAACAAAACCGGCTGTGCCAGTTTGTGGTGTGAAAAAAAGGCCAGCATAACAAAAAATAGCAAAAAATATAATGACAATACCGTGTATAGCATGAGGTTGCTGCTTTTTTTTCTTCCTGGCTTTTCTTCTAGCAGCCATAAGATCACCTCGAAAAAATAATTCGACATACTCCAACGATACCCTTCTCTGGGGTAGTTTGTCAGCCTTATCCAAGAAATTCTGCAATCAGTACAAGCGATCCTATTAACCAGCAATAATAAGAAAAATAGTAAAATTTTCCTTTTGACAGCATTTTTATGAAAAATTTTATAGCTAGAACACCAGAAACAAAGGCTGCCAATGCTGATAGTATATATACGGTATTAAAATTGCTTTGAGCACCTGCCTGGTATATATCTATTAATTCCCATATGCTTGCCCCTAAAATTGCAGGCAATGATAACAAGAATGAAAATTTAACTGCCGCTTCTCTTTCTAATTTCCTCCAGATCGCTCCCGTAATTGTTATACCGGAGCGCGAAATACCGGGTATAATCGCCAAGCCTTGAAAGACTCCGATAAGAAAAGCATCATACCACTTGATCTGTCTCCCACTCTTACTCCCCTCAGGCAATATCGTTAAAAACCACAAGATTATCCCGGTTATAAGAAGCATTAGCGCCACAGCCAAGGGAGATTCATAAAATTTTCGAAAAAATGAAGAGAAAAATACCCCAATAATACCTGTAGGAACAGTTCCACAGATGAGGAGGAAAATAAGGTGTTGCTGTTTTTTATCAGTAATAAAACCACTTATTATCTTTAAAAGATCTTTATGAAATACCCATATTACGGAGAACAAAGTGCCAAAGTGAAGCATTATCTCAAGAGTTATACCGGGCTCTAGTATACCAAAATAATATTGCGCTAAAACAAGGTGCCCCGAACTACTGACAGGAATAAATTCCGTTAATCCCTGCAAAATGCCTAAGAAAACTCCCTCAAGTAAGCTCATTGTATATCCTCCGCTTGTCGTTAATTTATCTTGACCAGTCTCTAGTTCTTTATTCTAGTATTATTC
>JAAZDU010000054.1 GCA_012512665.1 Bacillota bacterium
CTTCAGAGGCGAGGCCTCTTGGGGTAGCCCATTCTGTCATGAATAAGAAGACTACTATAATTACAGCGGCCACCGACAGGCTGCGCAGAAGATTTTGCCTGCTGCAACCTAGGTCCCCGATAACAAGGAGATGGCGCTGCGAGAAGCAGAAGGCGAGGGCGGCCGGCAATAAGTAGAGGCTTGTTGTGATAAAAGGAACGGCTTCTGTGAGAGACAGTTTTGTTTCCAGCCAAAAGACAGGAGGGAGCAGGAGAAAAACAAAGATAAGTTCTTTTTGTGAAGGTTTTTCTTGCAAAAAAGATTTTGTGGAGCGGGGATGATCTAGATCCAGGCTGAGCATCTGCACTATGAGCAGGGCAGTGATAGATAGGAGGAGGTAAAAAGCAGCGGTCCTTGCAAGATCAAGGCCTTGATAGCGATAATAAAAGTAATGGCTGCTTTCGGAGCCGTTTTCTGAGAGCATATAGGCGTAGCCGGCATCTTTTGCCGGCAGAAAGAGCCTGGGCAAGCCGGGTGTGGCCACAGCCGGCAGGCCCGGCATCTTTTGGAGAAAGGAGACCATCTCGGCGCGTGCAGCCGCCTCCTCTACCGGCAGATAAATGTTTTTCCCTTTGACCTTATCCAGCTCCTGCATACTCATGGTGAGAAAATAGCTGTCCGCCTGCCGGTAGGTGCCAGCCTTTTCCTCCTGTATAAAGATAAAGCTGGGTGCTATCACGGCGATGCCTTCTATGCTTTGGCCGCGGTAGGCCGGCGCCAGCATGCCACCCCGGGGAAGTGATAGCTCCATTTCTTCCAGCTTAAAATGCCAGGGCTCAAAATAGTAAAGCTCTCTGAGCACATAATTAACGGGTCTTTTCCCGGGGCTGTGGGGCGAGGAAAGAAAGATGAGAAAAGCCAGGAAGCCACTTGCAATAGTTAAGGCCAGAAGTAAGAAAACCCGGACAGGATGATTTAGCCTGTTTAGCTTGAGCAGCATGGCGTTGGTTCCCCTTTAAGCCCGGGACTGCCACCAGGCTTTTGTCATTTTGTAGCCTAGATTACTTCCTCTTATTTTAGCAGAAATCCTGCCTTTTTTTTGAAAGTATCTTGTGGTATGCTTACAAAGGAAAAAAGCTATACTTTGCTAGAGAGGAGAGGGCGCACTTGTTATTGGCAATTGACGTAGGCAATACAAACATTATGCTGGGTGTTTATCAAGAAGAAAAACTTGTAACCTACTGGCGTGTTTCCACCAACAGGCAGGGCACGGAAGACGAATACGGGATATTAATTAAAAATCTCTTTCACCAAAGAGGTATCCGAGATCAAAATATTAAGGAAATGATTATTGCCACTGTTATGCCTCCCTTAAGGTTTCCCCTGGAGGAAATGGGTAAAAAATATTTTAAGGTAAACCCCCTGGTAGTTGGGCCGGGGATCAAGACGGGGCTCAATATCCTGATGGACAATCCCAAGGAAGTTGGTGCCGACCGGATTGTTAATGCGGTAGCCGGTTATGAACTGTACGGCGGCCCCCTCATCATTGTCGATTTTGGTACTGCCACCACCTTCTGCGTTATTTCTGAAGACGGCAGTTACCTGGGAGGCTCAATTGCCCCCGGGATTGAGATCGCTACGGAAGCCCTTTTTAAGAAAGCAGCCAAGCTACCCAGGGTAGAGCTGGTCAAGCCCAGCCGGGTTTTGGGAAAGGACACCATCAGCAGCATGCAGTCCGGTATATTTTATGGTTTTGTAGGGCAGGTGGACGGGGTGGTCAGGAGGCTCTGCCGGGAAATTGGTATAAAACCTAAAGTGATCGCCACAGGTGGCTTGGCCAACCTAATTGCCAAGGAGTCCGAAACAATAGAGGAGGTCAATCAATTTTTAACACTGGAAGGCCTGCGCATTATTAACGCCCGCAACCGCGGGTACAAGTAAAAACCCTTTAATAGGCGCAAGCCTTGGTTTTATCGGCACTTAATAAAATGTCATCATGCAGGCGGGGGCGCCCTGGCAAAGCTGTTCTTTGAGGGCAAAACGCAGCTTGACCTTAAATTCGGAAGCCCAGAGAGGAAATTCGTTGCTGCAGATGGAAGAGCCAACCCTGGCGGAGAGGTGCCCTCTGTTTGAGTCCACCATCAGCTTGTGCCAGGGGCACTGGCTGATAATAACGCTAAAGCATTTTTCAGCAGAGTTTTTTTCTATGGAATACTGATAGCCTTCCAAATCAAGCTTAAGGGAAAGGCAGGTAAGCAGGGCTTCCAGGCCGCTATCCATGCCCGTTAGTTTCTTTAGCTCGCGTGCCTGAATTTTTGGCATTACCTTCCAAACTTCCTGGTCGATCTCCAGGGCTTTTTCAAAGCCGTATTTTTCTTCTGTTTTTACGAACCACAGCCCATCTACGGCGGTAAAACAGCGTTTAAAAAAGTCAGCTTTTTCTTTGTCCGATAATTTCATAAGCGCACCATCCTCACAATAGTTGCTAGCTTTTATTTCGACCCCTAACTGTAAAAACCTTCCTAATAAGGCCTGTAATCTTTTTATTTTAAGTAGAATTATCAGGAAGCTGTATAAAACAACTTGCTCTTCTTTGAAGAAATGGTTATAATATAAAAGTAACGAGAGCGGGTGTAGCTCAATGGCAGAGCACTGGCCTTCCAAGCCAGCAGCGTGGGTTCGATTCCCATCACCCGCTCCATTTATTTTTACGGGCCTTTTAAAGGGCGATCTTTTTGTCAACCGCTGATCAAGCAGTGCTCCTGGAACTGTTCTTAACTCAATTTCCAGGGCTTTTTTATTGTGGCGGGGAAATAAGTAAAACGAATGTTGGCAATTTTAGCATATAAAGTTTATAATAAGAACCAAGGCACCGAGGTCAAAAAGTATTATTTGTAGGAGGTTGGTTTCTTTGGCCCAGGAAAAAGAACAAAAGGTTTATGATTTCTTAGATGCTCTGGGTATTTCCTATAAACGTTATGAGCATCCCCCCGTCTATACCGTGGAAGAGGCGGAAAAATACTGGGAAGAGATAGGTGGCACCCACTGCAAAAATCTTTTCCTCAGGGATGCCAAAGGGAAAAGGCATTTCCTTGTAGTGCTGGAACATACCAAAAAGGCAGACTTAAAAAAGCTGGCAGAGCAGATTGTCAGTGACAGGTTAAGTTTTGCCTCGGATAGAAGGCTGGAAAAATACCTGGGTCTGGAAGCGGGATCTGTTTCTCCCTTTGGCCTTATCAACGATAGCCAGAAAAATGTGGAGTTAATCCTGGATGCTGATTTGAAAGGAAAAGAGCAGATTAGTTTTCACCCCAATGTCAATACGGCCACTATTAGTCTAAGCTTCAATGATTTTGAGCGTTTTTTAAAGAAGACGGGGCACAGGGTATCTTATATCAGGCTTTAAATTAGTTGCTTGTGGGGCAGGAAAGGGAGCAAAAAGCGGAGAATCTAAACAGTATCTCTAAATGAAGAGGAGGCTTCATTGGTAAATGAAGAAAAAGATTTTTGTGCTCGCCTCTATCTTGCTTATTTCTTTGCTGTGTACGGCGGGAAGCGCCATGGGGACAATGCATGGATTTTTTGAAAATCATCCCATCATTAAGCTTTTTATCAATGATGAGGAGGTAGAGCCCGATGTGCCGGCTGTTAATTTAAATGGCCGCACTATGGTTCCTTTGCGTTTCATCGGAGAGGAGCTGGGGCTTGAATTTAGATTTAATCCTGAAGAATATGCTGTTTACGTGGATATTCCCGAGCAGTCCAAACTTGAGCCTGTTGACAAGGGAATGGTCTCTGTCGTGGATTATCTGCAAAATAGATACGGGCGCTGGATAATAGGGGGCCGCACCATTGATTTCACTGTAGCCTTAGATGATGAGTACAGGGGAAGTGACGATGTCAAGGTTTTCTTCCAGATAGAACGGGAAGATTACATAAATTGGCGTGAAATAAAGCGCTTGTACGAAGAGGAAATGATCAAGGAGATAAAAAGTATAATTGCTTACCTGGAAGAAGAATACCCCCAAAGCGGGATAAGCTTGTTTGTCATTTTACAAACGTACCATGATTCTTATGATCAGCTGGCTGAAATTGTAGATTTAAAAGAGGTCACCGTAACCAGCAGCGGGCAGTTTGTTATTGAGGAAACCTTGGCTTCTGCCTTTGCCTGGCCCGGGGCAGCGCAGCCCAGGATAAAAATTGAATAA
>JAAZDU010000055.1 GCA_012512665.1 Bacillota bacterium
ATATTTTGCCGATGTGCATGGACAAGTGCGTCACAGACCTGGCAGGCTATCTCTACAGCGTCTTCAGCCGACAGCTTACCCTCTTGCTTTATTAGCTCTTTTAGTGTTTTGCCCTGCAAGCATTCCATTACAATGTAATAAATATTATCTTCTTCTCCTACATCATATAAACTTACAATAGAAGGGTGTGAAAATTTTGCTACTGCCTGGGCTTCCCGGCGAAACCTTCGCACAAAGTCCTGGTTGCCTGTTAAGTGATCGTGTAGCACTTTAACAGCAACTATTCTGTTTAATTTTAAGTCCCTGGCTTTAAAAACACGAGCCATGCCTCCTTCTCCCAGGCTGGACTCTATCTGATAACGGCCTCCCAGGATTTTACCAATCATCTTTTCGTGCCAACTCCTTTAACTATAACAAGGGTGATGTTGTCGTAACCGCCTCTATCATTTGCCAGATCAACAAGGTAATCTACAGCGCTGTCCATATGCGGCTGTTCAAAAACAGTCCTATGTATTTCCTCAGGAGTTACCAGGGAGGTCAGGCCGTCAGTGCAGAGCAGTAAATATTCAGTGGCTCTTACCTGGTGAACATAGATATCAGCCTCAATGCTGTCCTCTATTCCCAGGGCGCGGGTTAAAACATGTCTCTGGGGGTGGTTTAAAGCTTGTTCTTCTGTGATTTCTCCCTTTCTCACCAGGTAATTGACCAGGGAATGATCCTCTGTCAGCAAGACAATATCATCTTCTTTAACCAGATAACACCGGCTATCGCCTACGTGCCCCAGCACTACCTGGTCATTGCTGCAGAGGGCCATGGTTAAAGTTGTCCCCATTCCCTGGCAAGAAGGATACTCTAGGGCATAGTTCCATATATTGCGATTTGCCCGGGCAAAGAGATCCTGCACCATTTCTTTCAGCTGGCTAAAATCCTCAGGAGAAAAAGGAGCGGCTTTAAATGATTCCACATATTTTTCCATAGCTTTAATGACTAGGCTGCTTGATACCCCACCAGCAACATGTCCTCCCATGCCATCAGCAACGGCAAAAACACCTAAAGGACCCATATAAGAAATAAAATATCGGTCCTCGTTTTCTGCCCTGCTTCTTCCCCGGCACGATTTTCCCACAGCCTCCACTTCAGGGCCTCCCCCCATGCGCAGCGTTAACCTGCAATTCCTCTAATTCCTCGCTGTAAGTATATCAGAACTATACCTTGGAAGCAATAATGCCCTCCAAGGACCTACCCCTCGGCGTAAACGACCTATGCCTTCTTAACTAAACCGGAGATAAAGAAACCATCCATATCATGAAGGTGAGGTTGTATCAAATATAATCCTTCTTCCCTAGGCTTTATTATTTGAGATAAAAGAGCCAATTTGGCCAGGCAAGCATTTTTATTTTCTTTTAGAAATGCACGAATTACTGACACCGTCTCCTCAAAGTCTGTAGAACAAACAGAATAAACAAGTAAGCCTCCTGGTGAAAGCATACTAAACCCTTTTTGCAAAAGGGACAGCTGCAGCAAAGCATTTTCTTTAAAAATAGACTCATTGAGGCGCCATTTAATATCCGGTTTGCGCCTGATCACGCCAACTCCAGAGCATGGTGCATCAACAAGCACTTTGCTAAAACTGCCCCATTTTTTTTCTGATATATTTCTGCCATCTTCCAGTACAAAACTAACATTCTTAATTTGAAGGCGATGAAGAGTATTCTGCAATAGTTTCATCCTGTTAGCATCCGGTTCTACAGCTACAATTGTGCCCTTTCCTTTCATCATCTGGCTTAAGGTTGCAGTTTTTCCACCGGGAGCGCAGCATAGATCCAGCAGCTTATCGTTTTCGCAGGGTTTTAAAGCCAGGCAGGTAAGGATAGAGCTGTCACCCTGCACGTGGAAAAGGCCTTCTTTATATGCTACCAGACTATCAAGGGGCAGGGGAGACTGCACCAGCTGCAGCACTTCAGGGAGAAATGGGTGTTTTTCTACAACAGCCCCCTCCTCAGTTAAGAATCTTTCCAGATCGGCTGCAGTAGTTTTTAAAGTATTCGCTCTTATAAAGACAGGGGGAATCCGGTTATGGGCCTTACAAATCTGCTCCACTTCGGCAAAAGAATGCTGCTTCAGCCACCTGCGTATTAACCAGAGAGGAAAGGAATAGCGTAGGCATAAAAAATTAAGGGGTTCTTTTTCTTTATCCGGCCAGGGCAGCTCTTCCCACATAGCTCTACTCATTTTCCGTAAAACGGCATTAACCAACCCGGCCACACCCCTGTGCCCATAGCGATAGGAAAGTTTTACGCTTTCATTTACTATGGCATGGGTTGGCACTCTAACCATATAAAAAAGCTGGTAGGCAGACAGCCTCAAAATATTGCGGATCCAGCTAGTAAGAGTTGATAGTTCTTTTTTAAGGTACAGTGAAATAATCCAATCCAGGGTATTAAGGCGCTGTATAACACCGTAGCTGAGCCTGGTAGCAAAAGCTCTGTCCTCTCTATTAAGGAAATAGCCTAAATGTCTTTTTAATGTGAGATTAATAAATGCTTTGTCCCTCTCCACCTGCACCAAAGCCTGCAGAGCTTTTTCCCTGGCAAGGGAAACACCAGGCTTATTACTTTTTGTCTGCAAGAATATACCTCCGCGTGCATACGAAATAGCTAGTTGTATGCTGCATTCTACCAGGCCAAAAGTTTGTCTTTGCATGGGGGAAAAAGCTTTCTACCCCCACAATCTCCATATTGTGAACTCTGGTAGAGGTGGTAATATATTTCTGCGCCCAAACCCCAAGATAGGGGCCCAATAGCTGCGCTGCTATCAGGGACAACAATATATTAAAAAAGCTAAAGTAACCTACTCGCCATAAAAAGAAGAGAAAGAGCAGGGAAAACAAAAAATTGGCAGAAAGAATGCTGGTGCCGCAACGGCGGTGTACCACAAGATCTTTCTCTCCCATTTTCAATCTTTCCAGAGCGACCTGAGCAGCTTCATACACTATCTCTGGACTCAATAAGGGCCCCTGTATAAGAAAGCCATTTTTCTCTCCCTGCCCTGTCAGGGGAAGTGGTCCCAGTTGTTCTTCAATAACATTAATAGTAGCATGCTCCAAAGCATGATTTGCTCTCAAAGCCGGGTTAAAAGCAATTTTAAAAAGCTGAAAGGGCACCGTCAAAACATTGAACAGGGATGTAGTAAAAAAGTGGAAAGGGAGAATAAATAACCCCAGCAAGATCATAAAAGCAAAAGGCGCCAGCAATAATAGAACTAAAACTAACATCAGTCTCTTCCTCGCAGGAGAAGCAGCCGCAAAAGCTGTGCCAGCGCAACTGCCAGAGCCGCCACATATGTTAGCGCCGCTGCCTTTAAAACCTGACGTGCTCCATCAAGTTCTTCATTATATAAAAAACCCTCTTCCCTTAACAAGGCAATAGCCCTGCCGCTTGCATTGAATTCAACGGGCAAAGTAACGGCCTGGAAAATAACAGCAAGAAGAAAAAGGTAGATACCCAAATCCATAAGGAATCCTAACCCACCCTGGTTAAATAAAAAACCCATAAAAAAGAGGGGTAAAGCCATGCGCGACCCCAGGTTAGCAGC
Organism: Bacillota bacterium; assembly: GCA_012512665.1. Taxonomy (GTDB): domain Bacteria; phylum Bacillota; class Dethiobacteria; order DTU022; family JAAZDU01; genus JAAZDU01. Next base: position 3,595 of record JAAZDU010000055.1, read on the forward strand.
GGGTACAACAGTGTTTCTAATAGCAAGGGGAAAATATTTTTTAGCGTGTTGAATAGCATGACCTGTCTCGTGAGCAGCTATTCCCAAAGCCGCCAGTGATGAGTTCCTGTATACATCGGGAGAAAGTCTTACCACTCGGGTGCGTGGGTCATAATGGTCTGTCAGCTGCCCCCTTGTTATCTCCACCCTGACATTATGCAGACCTTCCCTATCTAAAAGCTGTCGCGCCACTTCCGCCCCTGTTACACGTCGCGACGATTGAACGCGTGAGTAACGGGCATAGGCTCCTTTTACCTGGCTTTGGGCATAAAAGGTAAATAATAAGGCAGGAATAACAAGTAAATAACCCAGATCAAACAGATACATTTACGTACCTCCTTTTAACCAGCCTTTGCAAGGCTTTTTCCACATCTTCGCTAGAAACAAAAGTATTAAAACAAGGCCCGTAAGGTCTTTCGTTTAACAAACCCCAAACTGGCAGCGGAAAACTGTCGATGATACCACTTGTCAGATCCCTTTCACAGGCAACCGCCAAAATACACCTGGGTTTAAGAACTTCCACTGCCTTCCTGGCAAGAGTTCCCCCTGTTACCACTCTCACCTTAACACCCCACTCCTCAACAAGGGACAAAAGCTCATGGATAGGGCAATTACCGCAGCGGTGGCAGTTAAAAGGATCTCTGGTAATTTTGTGAGGGCAGGTATCTTTCTGAAGACAGTGAGGCAAAAGAATAAGCAACTCATGAGGTAAAACTTTTAGCCTCCTGGCCTCCAAAAGCCCGTTGTTGATCTCAATAAAAGAACGCTGAACCTTGTCTTGCGTAATATGCAAAAATTTTCCCAGGTGTAAGATAAAAGGAAAAATAAAGACTACCACTTTTTCTACTATACGATTGAGAACAGAAATGGAATTGCCAGCAATTAAAATGAATATAATAATACCCAATGACGCCAGGACAGCTAAGGCCAGTAGCATCAGGCAAACGAAGGCAACAATTATGGGAAAACGAAATATGGGCTCTTCAGGGCTTCTCAGATAATAAGCTAAAAGCAGTAACAATAAAAAAATTATACCAAAAAGAAAAAGGGATAACCCTAGGAAAAGCCTTTTTTTGGGTTTCATTAACAAGCACCCCTTTTCTAGCCCAACCTTTCTCCTTCCAGATCAAATCTTCCTCTTAAAAAGGCAGCGCTATCC
>JAAZDU010000056.1 GCA_012512665.1 Bacillota bacterium
GCACCCGGTGCACGCCCCTTTCAAATTTTAGGCGGCTGAAGGCGCCTTTGCCCTGAACAGAAAAAATAATTTCTTTAAAACCGCCTAAATCAGTGGGGTGGGAGTCAATAATCTCCGTTTTCCAGTTCTGGCGCTCTGCAAAGCGAGTGTACATGCGGAAAAGGTCGGCAGCGAAAAGGCCGGCCTCATCCCCTCCCGCCCCCGCTCTTATCTCCATAATAACATCCTTTTCATCATTGGGATCTTTGGGCAACAAAAGGAGCTTTAGCTCTTCCTTCAGTTTGCTCGCCTTTGTTTCTAGCAGGGCCAGTTCTTCCTTTAAAAAACTCTCCATCTCGGGATCATTTTTCTCGCTTTTCAGCATTTCTTTAGTATCTTTTATCTCGCCGGCAACTTTTTTATACTGGCGGTAAAGGGTAACGGTCTCTGTTAGATCGGCATGTTCTTTGCTGAGCTTTCTCCAGCTATCCTGGCGTTTTATAATTTCAGGATCGCTAAGTTTTTCCTCCAGCTGCTGGTAATACTCTTCCAGGCCTGCAAGCTTTTCCAGCATGTAAAACCACCTCTATTAATCAGCTGCTTTTATTTTAACACAGTTTTTTGGGCAATAAAACATTATTAGATCTTTGCTTTCTTTATAATTAAATGTATTCCATCTTAAGCGTTCCCTGCAGTAAAATGCTCCTCTGCGGGATCTTTGCCCTCAGCGTGGATATCATCCTCAGCAGGTGAATCGAGGACTGCTTTTAAGGCCTTTATACCCACTTCCAGCTGGTCATCCTGCGGCTCCCTGGTGGTAAGGTTTTGCAGCCAGAGGCCCGGAGCGGAGACAAGGCGGACCAAGAGGCTATTGCTGGCCCCGGCCCAGCGGATGGCCTCATAGGAAAGGCCGGCGACCAGGGGGAGCAGAAGTAGCCGTATGACTACCCTCTGCCAGAGAGAAGGCCAGCCAAAGAAGGAAAAGAGGAGGATGCTCACCAGCATGACAATAAGGATAAAGCTGGTACCGCAGCGCGGGTGGCGGCGGCTAAAGGAGCGGACATTTTCAACGGTCAGCTCCTGGCCGGCTTCAAAGCAGGCCACAGCCTTGTGCTCAGCCCCGTGGTAGCTGAAAAGGCGCTCCACCTCTCCCCAGCGGGAAATAAGAAAAATATAAGTTATAAAAATGAGAAGGCGGATCAGGCCCTCCAGCAGGTTCAAGAAAAGAGGGTAGTAGGCGGGTGCTGAGCCGGCCAGCAAACGCATGAGAAAAGTTGGCAGCAGTATAAAAATAGCCACTCCCAGGGCCAAGGAAAAGATAACGGTGAGGGGCAGCTCCCAGCCTTTAAGCTCGACTTCTTCCTGCTGCAGAGCTAAATCGGCTGAACGGGAAAGGGTGCGAACCCCCAGGACAAGGGACTCTATAAAGGAGAGCATGCCTCTTATGACAGGTAGTTTAAAAAAGGGGAAACGCTCTGCCAGGGAGATAAAATTTTCCTGCAGGACAAGAATTTCTTCCGGGGAGCGGCGCACGGCGATGCCGACCCTGCTGCCACGCCGCATCATAACGCCCTCGATCACCGCCTGCCCTCCAACCATCTGCTTCTGCTTCACCGGCTATCACTCCTTTCCCTCTCCCTGATGAAAAAAAGCAGGGCAAGAAAAGCCCTGCTTAGGCCGGCCTATAACTACTCCAGGCCATATTTCCGTTTGAAACGGTCAACACGGCCGCCGCTGTCAACAAATTTTTGCTTGCCAGTAAAAAAAGGATGGCACTTGGAGCAAATTTCAACCCGCAGGTCCTTTTTGGTAGAGCCCACATCATAGGTAGCGCCGCAGGCGCAGGTGATAGTGGTCTTATAGTAGGAAGGATGAATTTTTTCCTTCATCTCAATTCACCTCACTTTTTAAGGCTGAAGCGTTTATAGCAAAGTCTTAATTATTAAGCCACGAATAATATGCTACCATATAGCGGCCGCTTGTGCAAGCACAACTTTTTTATGCCAAAAAGCGGGATCGTTTGCCGTCGATCCCGCTTTTGGCCGGAGCATGCTGCCTGCCATAAGAGCTGCCCCCGTGGCAGGCTGGCCTGCAGGGTCTAATGAGAGATGTTAGGGCAGGTAGCGCAAAGGATCCAGCTTTTTACCATCTTTTATGACCTCAAAGTGAGTATGAGGGCCGGTGGCATTCCCGCTTTCCCCAACGCGGGCAATGGGCTCTCCCTGCTTAACCCACTGCTCTTCCTGGACCAAAACCCTGGAATTATGTGCATAAAGGGTTTGCCAGCCGGAGCCGTGGTCCAGCACAAGGTAAAGCCCATAACCCCTGCCTGTTTTAATGCAATCTACGCGGCCGGCCGCTACAGCGCGCAGGACAGTTCCATAATCGGCAGCGATATCCAGGCCGTAGTGGAAGGCTCCCCAGCGAGGGCCGTATTTTGAGCTGACCACGCCCTGCAGGGGCCAGATAAAAGAGGGGGGGTTCTGCCTGGAGCCGCGGGAGGAGAGCTGAAGCGGCGCCCTGGCGGGAGGCCGGCCTCCCGGGACAATAAGGGTCTGCCCTTCTTCCAGAACAGCGTGGTTGCTGGCATTTTCCAGCCCGTTGTATAATTTAATCTCTTCCGCATCTGCTTCATAAAGGGCAGCCAGGCCGGCAAGGGTATCTCCGGGGGCCACCCGGTGTAAAAGCCCTTCGATGGTGAGGATGTTTAATTTTTGCCCCACTATTATGTAGTCTGGGTTTGTGAGATGGTTGTCCCTCATTATTTTTTCCACCGAAGTACCGTAGCGGTTTGCCAACCTGATCAAAGTATCTCCCGGCTCAACTTCGTGGGTCAAAAGCGCATTCTCTATATCCTTTAGTATTTTTTCTCTTTCTTCTTCCTGCTGCCTGAGGCGGCCGACATACTCTTCCAGCTGGCGCAGGTAAAGAGGTATATTGGCCTCTATGCTGCTTTCTTTAAGGCCGCCGGCTGCTGCAGAGGCGGGAAGCAGCATGGACATCAGGAGTATAAGTGACAGGGCAGTGAAAAAAAGCCGATTTTTTAAACCGCCTGCCGCCTTTTCTTGGTTCTGCATGTTAATCCTCCTTTGCTTGAACCAGATCTGCTCCTATTCTTTACCACGGCGTTAATTAATATACATGCAGGCGGTAAGCGGCGCTTAAAATTACAAATTATGCATATTTGCTAAAAATTCTTTATTGCTGTCGGTACGCTTTAATTTTTCCAGCAAAAGGTCCAAAAACTCTGCCGAAGAGCTGTTGCTCATGGTACGGCGCAGCGCCCACATAAGCTCCAGGGTATTCTCATCCAGGAGGAGCTCCTCGCGGCGGGTGCCGGAGCGCGGGATATCGAAGGCAGGGAATATTCTCTTTTCAAACAGCTTGCGGTCCAGGTGAAGTTCCATGTTGCCCGTCCCTTTAAACTCTTCGTAGATAACGTCGTCCATGCGGCTGCCTGTATCTACCAGGGCTGTAGCCAGGATGGTGAGGCTGCCCCCTTCCTCAATATTGCGGGCAGCTCCAAAGAAACGTTTTGGTTTATAAAAGGCCGCCGGGTCTATGCCGCCGGAAAGGGTGCGCCCGCTGGGGGGGATCACCAGGGTATAGGCCCGCGTGAGCCTGGTGATACTGGCTAAAAGAATAACCACATCTGCCCCGTGCTCCACCAGCCTTTGCGCCCGCTCCAGGACCAGCTCTGCCAGCCTGATATGGTTTTCAGGGCGCTCATCGAAAGTAGAGCTAACCACATCTCCCTGGACAGAGCGCTTCATATCTGTAACCTCTTCAGGGCGCTCGTCTATTAACAAAACAATAATTTCAAGCTGTGGGTAGTTGGCAGTAAGGCTGTTAGCAATTCGCTTTAAAAGGACTGTTTTGCCTGCTTTGGGAGGGGCGACGATAAGGCCGCGCTGTCCTTTGCCGATAGGCACCAAAAGGTCAATAATCCTGGTGGCAAGGTCTGCGGGATCCTTTTCCAGGATAAGCTGCTCATGGGGATGGATGGGCGTCAGGTCGGAAAAAAAGTGGCGCTGGGAAGCAAGTTCCGGATCGCGTTCATTGACGGCTTCTACCTGCAGGATGGCGTAATAGCGTTCGTTATCTTTGGGTTCCCTTACCTTGCCGGCCACCAAATCCCCTGTGCGCAGGCCAAAGCGGCGGATCTGGGAAGCAGAGATATAAATATCGTTTTCATGGGGAAGGTAATTAACTGGCCTTAAAAAGCCGTAACCTTCGGGCATTATTTCCAAAACGCCCTGTTCAAAAAGCAGCCCTTCCTTTTTAGCTTCATGCTTCATGATCTCATAAATTAGCTGCTTCTTCTTAAGTTGGGAGACCCCTTTAATCTCCTCCTTGCGGGCAAGGGCTTGAAGCTCTTGTAGAGTCATTTCCTTTAATTTACTAATCATAATAATAAACCTACCTTTGTTAGCCGGTTAGACCGGTCAAAAATAAATGGATAAAGGCCAGCAAGTAGCCGACCAGAAGAAAGAAAAAGGGGATAAGCTAGGCCGGGGAAAGACCTGAGCGCAGGGAAAGAAAATCAATAATGTCCGTACTTGTTAAAATAATTACCAGGCAGAAGTATTTGACGGCCAGCAAGATCGCCTTAATTCCGGGCCGGCCTGAAGGGGACATATAAAGCTTTAGTATGCCTGAAAGGGATAGGGCCAAGAAGATAATAATGCTGAGAATTACAGCAAGCATGCGGCCTTTTATAAGCAGCGACAGTAGAGGGCTCCTTGATCGAACCAGCCCTGCCAGGGTTATGTTAAAGAGGTTAAAAGGAATGCTACCAGGGGCATTGCCGGTGACCAGGCCCCGGGCATCAGCGGCCGCTGCCCGCCAGCCGGTAACAAGTTCCGGCAAGCTGGTAAGCAGGGAAAGCAAAAGCTGGCCGGGCCAGATCAGGCCTAATTGTTGGAAACCAGACGGCTTTCGGACGCTTTTAGTAAGCTTGGCCCCTGCTGCCATAATAAGAACTGCTCTTCTAAAAGAACGGAACCAAACCTCCACTCTCAAATTATACCCTTTCTCAATAAAATTAATTCTTCTTAAGCCCTAGGGGAGCAGGAAGAGCTGCGGGCTACATAACGGGGCTTTTTGTCCAGCTGGTGGGTGGCCTGGATCAGGCGCACAGTGCCGGTTTTGCTTCTCATCACTATGGAGTGAGTAGTTGCTTTGCTGCCAAAGTAGCGAACCCCCTGGAGCAGATCGCCATCGGTAATGCCCGTCGCGGCAAAAATGACATCGTCGCCACGCACCAGGTCTTTCATAGTAAGAAGCTGCCTGGGGTCCTGCAGGCCCATCTCCTTAATCCTGGCCTCATCTTCTTCATCTTCGGGCATCAGCCTTCCCTGCATCTCCCCTCCCAGGCAGCAGAGGGCGGCAGCCGCCAGAACACCTTCGGGAGCACCCCCGATACCAAAGAGGATATCGACTCCCGTCCAATCCAGGGCCGTGGCAATGGCGGCAGAAACATCTCCGTCGGAAATAAGCTTAACGCGTGTTCCCAGCCTCCTCAGCTCTTCAATAATATGCTGGTGCCGCGGCCTTTCCAGAATAATGGCCGTCACATCCTGCCCCTTTTTATTCAAGGCCTCGGCTACACAGCGGACATTCTCTTCTACCGAAGCATCCAGATTGATGCAGCCGGCTGCCCTGGGACCCACAGCAATCTTGTCCATGTAGATATCAGGAGCATGCAGGAGGCAGTTGCGGGGGGCGGCCGCTACCACGGCTAAAGCGTTGGGAAGCCCTTTGGCCACCAGGTTGGTTCCTTCCAGGGGATCGACAGCCACATCTACCTGGGGAAGGGCGCCGGTGCCCACTTTCTCCCCTATGTATAGCATGGGAGCTTCATCCATCTCCCCCTCACCGATCACCACTACACCATCAATGTTCACCGTGTCGAAGACCATGCGCATAGCTTCCACAGCTGCGTTATCTGCCGCTTCTTTATCGCCACGGCCCATAAAGCGGCCTGCGGATAAAGCAGCAGCCTCTGTAACCCGTACAAATTCCAGGGCAAGTTCTCTCTCCAATTGCATAAGCTCTCCCTCCTTTACATTTAGAGCTCTCAGCGGTTTCGACCACATGTTTTTTTCTGCTTGTACAATTAAACTACCGGCGGCAGGGGCTGGGGGAAGTGTGCAAAACAGGGAGCAGCCTTTATTTTCGTATAATTTTATTCCAGTCCAGGCGGAAGCGCTCCAAACCCTGCTCGGTTAAAGGATGTTTTATCATCTGCATAAGCACCCTGTAGGGAACGGTTGCAATATGTGCACCTTCCAGGGCCACCGCCGTCACATGCCTGGGGTGGCGTATGCTGGCAGCTATAACGGAAGTAGATATTTCATAGTTGCGAAAAGCTTTCAGTATTTGGGAGACAAGGGCAACGCCATCCCCTCCGGCGTCATCAATGCGCCCCAGGAAAGGGCTGACATAAGAAGCACCCGCAGCTGCTGCCAGCAGGGCCTGGTTTACAGAAAAAACCAGGGTGGCATTTACTGGAATCCCTTCTTCTGCCAACAGGCTGATGGCAGACAAACCCTGAGCTGTCAAGGGAATTTTAACCACTACATTTTCAGCGAGAGAGGCCAGTTCTTTTCCCTCTTTGAACATCCCCTGCGCCTCTTCTGCCAGGACCTCAGCATTAACATTCCCTTCAGGCAGCAGGCGGCATATTTGCCGAATAAGCTGGTGAAAGCGCAAGCGGGCTTCTTCCCGGGTCAGCCCTTCCTGCTCTTTTGCCACCAGCGATGGGTTGGTAGTAACGCCGCTTACTACCCCCAGCGAAACAGCATGCTTGATCTCCTCCAGGTTGGCAGTATCCAGGTACAGCTCCAAGGGATTCCCTCCTTTTATGCTTTAGGCTTTCCCTGCACAGCCAAAGAGACGCATTTTCTTCTTGACGGCTTCCTTCATGGCTTCCCTGGCAGGGCCCAGTATCTTGCGGGGATCGATATTGTCCGGGTTTTTGGCGATAAAGTCTTTGACAGCAGCGGTAAAATTTTGACGCAATTCAGTGTCAATATTTATCTTGCGGATCCCCAGGCCAATAGCCTTCCTGATGGCTTCATCGGGGACGCCGGAAGCGCCATGCAGCACCAGGGGAATACCCGTCAGGCGGCGTATCTCCTGGAGGCGGTCAAAATCCAGCCGGGGCTCGCCTTTATAGGGACCATGGGCAGTGCCGATAGCAACCGCCAGGGCATCCACGCCCGTTTCCCTGACAAAACGGAGCGCTTCCTGGGGATCAGTTAAAAAAGCATCTCTCTCTTCTACCGAGATATCATCTTCGGTACCGCCAATTTTACCCAGCTCCCCTTCTACAGAAACCCCCACTGCTTCCGCTACCTGCACTACCTGGCGCGTGTTTTCAATATTTTCTTCCAAGGGATACTTCGAGCCATCGTACATAACCGAGCTAAACCCGCCCCTGATGCAGCGCATGACCTGGGCAAAATCGGTTCCGTGATCCAGGTGCAGGGCTACCGGCAGGCCGGCCTTAGCTGCCCCCGCCCTCACCAGGGCTACTATGTAGTCCAGGCCGGCATAGCGAATAGCTCCCTGGCTTGCCTGCAAAATAACAGGGCTTTTTTCTTCAACGGCAGCCTCTATGATGGCCTGTACAATCTCCATATTGTTAGCATTAAAAGCTCCAACTGCATATTGCCCCTTTTCAGCTTCAGCCAACATTTCTTTGAGGGTAACTA
>JAAZDU010000057.1 GCA_012512665.1 Bacillota bacterium
ATATAAAGCACAGCCTTAGCATGTCCGTTAATGTTTTGAAAAGGCGGTGTAGCAATGATTTCGCAGCAAGATATACTATCTATCATAGAACAACAGACTGGCTGGGCTGTGGGGTGTACTGAACCTGTCATGGTGGCGCTGGCGGTGGCCAGGGCGGCCGACCTGGCCGGTGGTGCGCCCCCGCTGAAGGTGTTAGTGGAGGCCAGCCCCGGCATCTTTAAAAATGTGAGGTCGGTAGGCCTGCCCGGAACGTCACAGAAAGGTGTGTCCATGGCTGCGGCCCTGGGAGCAGCGGGTGTGGAGTGGAAAGCCAATCTTTGCCTGTTTGAAAGCCTTACACCTGCGCAGGTGCGCTATGCCAGGGATTTATTAGAGGCCAAAAAGGTGACAGCCCGCTGCGATCATGAAAAAAGCGGTTTATATGTCCGTGCTGTGGTAGAAAATACACGGCATAGCGGGGAGGCCGTCATAGAAGGTAGCCACAATAATTTTACCCGCTTAGTAAAAGATGGCCAGGTCTTGCTGGGTGATGGGGGCAAAGCTTCAGCTGTTGCCCAACAGCCTGGTGTTAACGACCTTAAAGGAGTACCTTATCTTGATTTCATTGAATTAATCCTGAGCTTGCCGCTCACAGACCCGCGGGTGCAAAGGCTGGTGGAAGGCTCGCAGAAGGCGCGCGCATTAGCGGAGGAGGTTATAAGCGGCGGGGTATGCTGCCTGCAAAAACTTGGTATTCCCGACACCCTTCAAATTATGCTGAAGGAGGGAAGCCTGAAAGATAGCTTGTTAGACAAAATACGGCTGGAGGTGGCGGCAGCTGTCGCTGCCAGGATGAGCGGCTTGCAAAGTCCTGTTATGGCCAGTGGAGGCAGCGGTAACCAGGGGCTGATGATCGGCATCACCATAGGCAGAATTTGTGAGGCTTATGGTGTAGGCCAGGAGGATCTCGGCCGGGCGCTTCTCTTAGCCCATGGCACTAATATTTACTTGAAGGCTTACACGGGCATCATCTCTCCCTTGTGCGGGGCAGTAGCCGCCGGCGCCGGCGTGGCTGCAGCCAGCGGCTGGCTCTCCGGCATGAGTGCCGAGGAGATGGGAACAGCCGTGGAAAACTTGATAAGTAATCTTTACGGCATGATCTGCGACGGCGCCAAAGCCAGCTGTGCTCTTAAAATGGCTACGGGAGCAGTGGAGGGCGTTATCGCCGGTTCTCTGGCAAAAAACGGTGTTTATTTTAGATCGGAAGGCATCGTAGCAGATATGGTGGATCAGACAATTAGCCAGGTGGAGCAGCTCACGAAAAAAAGTTTTCATAATTTGGACAAACTACTGCTGGCAGCAGAGGCAGATACTTAATTTGTAGCAGCGAGCTTATAGTTTTCAAGTTATGGGAGGTTGAATATAGTGAAAAAAATTTCCATCTACTTTCCTGAAAGCAATATTACGGTCAGGGCCAGTTTGCTGGAGGAGGAAGAACCGGAATTATGCCAACTGCTCTGGGAAGCTGTGAAAGAGCCTCTGCGCATGGCCTGCCACCACACCATGTCCACGGGCGATGTCTTTGTGGCTTTTCCCCGCCCGCCCAAGCACCCGCCACAGACGGGCACGCAGGCTAAACCTCTGGGGAGAAAGAATGTTCTCTGGAGCGATCTGCAGGTAGGACAGCTTTTCTGGAGAGGCTGGAATATGGGCGTCGCTTACGGTAAATGCACCGAACCTCTTAATCCCGGAGGCTCGGTAGTAGCTCAGGTAGATGAAGAGGATCTTGACGCTTTTGTAGAGGCCTGTCAGGAAGTATGGAATTGCTGTTATTTCAAGCATTGCCTGGCGACCATTGTTGTAAAAAGGGAGGCTGATTGAGATGGGAAAAAACTGGCGTGATGTGAAGGAGGCTCTGGAGAAGGAAATTGATAAGATTTGGTTTGAAGAACCGCTAGAGGTCACTATGAGCAAGCATGGTGTTTTCCCCAGCGGTGCCGGTACCAAAGGGAAATATTTTGGCAACTTATTATTTCTGGTGGCAGATACGCAGGCTATGGGCTGGTGGACTATTGAGCCTGCCATGTACGCTGCCCTGGATGATGAGCTCTTTACCCTGGAGCACTGCAAGAGAATGTTCAAATACCTTACGGTGCATATGGCCAAGTTAATGGGGGCGGAGCTACCGCCGAACTGCCCCGGACCCTGGCTCAACTTGCCCAAGGTGTGGTCTTTTTGTCAAGATATTGTGGACAGCTTTGAGACGATCACCACCAAGGAGGATTTAAAGGATCTTATTTGGAGCTGGGAAAACTATATCAACCGTCTCAACAGGTGGTTCTACCTTGTCTTCCCGTGGGAGCTGGGCAATACCATGGACAGGGTGGAGGAAGGCCATCTGGAGTATTTAAAGGGGCTGCTTACAAGAAGTGCTGATTCTAACACCAGCGCAGACTAAACCTGTAACCATGTGCTTCACTCTCATCTCTGGACATAATCTGGCTTTGTAAAGGAGGTGAACAGGATGTTTGGCGGTATGTCATTTGGCCTTTGGTTACCCTGGATCATAGCTTTTGTTTGTCTAATTGCTGTTTGGTATGTGGGTGTTGTGGTATGGGGTAGGATACTAAAAGAGGAGCAGGAAGAAAAAGGAAAATAAGGCAAGCAAAGTAAATAAACTGAAAAGGAGATGAACTCTATGGCAGGATCAAATCCAATTATTATCTCGATCTTTATTCTATATTGTATCATTGTCTTTACTATCGGGTTATGGGCTAAAAAAAGCACCAATACCATGGCCGAGTTTTTTGTCTCCAAGCGGGATTTCGGCGTGCTGGCGACGGGGGTAACCTATTATGCTACTGCCCAGAGCTCCTCGGCTTTTTTAGGAATGGTGGGCTGGGCTTATGCTTTTGGCTGGGCTAGCAGCAATTATGTCAGCGTCCCCATCGCCGTAGGCGGTTTTTTAACCTGGGCTTTACTCTCCTGGAGAATTAAGGACCTTTCCAGCAAAATTCAAGGCTTAACCGTTCCTGACCTCATCTACTGGCGCTTCCCTATGAAAAGTGTTCGTTTGGTGGCCCTGCTCATCATTATCATAGCCTATATACCCATGATGACCGCCCAGATTAGAGGGGTCGGTTTTCTCTTTCAAAGTATTATCAGCGATATCAGCTTTGGTTGGGCTGCCTTTATCGGCACAGTCATTGTTTTGATCTATGTTATGCTGGGAGGAATGAAGGCTGCTGCTTACACCTCCGTCTTACAGGGCTTTTTCATGATTTTTAGCGTTGTTGTTTTGACTGTAGCCTCTCTCTCTGCCGTGGGTGGTTTTACCGAGATGAACCTGCAGGCGGCGGCTATAGATCCGGGATATACTGGCCTCACCGGCGTGGGCGGTTCCTGGGGCCCTATGTATTCCCTGTCATTTATCCTACTTTTCCTGCTTTCTCCTTTAGGCCAGCCTGCTTACTTGGCCAAGTTTTTTGCCATGAAAGATTTAAATGTAGCGCGTTTAGCCATGCCCATCTCCTATACTTTCGTGCTCATCGCCTCCTTTGCTTTTCCCATTATCGGGCTGTGTGCCAGAATATTGTATCCCGATTTGCCTAATCCCGATGCTGCTTATACTGTCATTACTACCTCCTTGCTGCATCCTGTCCTTGCCGGCATTGTCCTGGTTTCCTTATTTGCGGCTGTGATGTCCACCATCGATGCTATCCTGCTGACGATTACCTCTGCTTTTGTCCGCGACTTATATGAGCAGGTTTTGGGTAAAACTCCCGGCAGCAAGACTTTGCTCCGCACCTCGGTGGTGGTTACCA
>JAAZDU010000058.1 GCA_012512665.1 Bacillota bacterium
ATGTTAAAACAGAAGGAAAAAAGGCAGGGCGGCGGTGGAAAAAGGGTAGTTATAAGGGATTTAAGAATATTTATAAATACCATCAGGCAAGCTGTCAATGCCATTAAAAAAGCTGGCCTTAAACCAGAGGTTGTTGAAAAAGATTTAGGGGATCATTGGGAAGTAACAATTAGATTACCAAAAAAGGAACAGTAATATAAAAAGAACCATAATATCCCTTTTGGGAGGGATCAGCTTGTATGTTATAGCTATTGCAAATCAAAAAGGCGGCGTAGGTAAAACTACCACTGCTGTGAATTTAAGCGCTTGCCTGGCGGAAAAAGGTAAAAAAATTCTATTGCTTGATATAGATCCCCAGGGTAATGCTACCAGCGGACTGGGCATAGAGAAAAAAAATATTAAATTTTGTATATATGATGCGCTTATCAATGATGTTCCCTTAGAAAAAACTATAAAAAAGACGCCTTATAAAAACCTGGATATTGTTCCTTCCACCATTCAATTGGCTGGAGCAGAAATCGAGTTAGTTTCTACTCTTTCCAGGGAGGTAAGGCTTAAAAGGGTTATTGAAGGCATTAAAAAAAATTACGATTATATTATTATTGACTGCCCGCCATCGCTGGGGCTGCTTACCATCAACGCTTTAACAGCTGCCGATGGTGTTTTTGTCCCTATTCAGTGCGAATATTATGCTTTGGAAGGGCTGGGGCAACTTGTTAACACCATAAATTTAGTTAGGAAGCACCTTAATAGTGAGCTCATCATTAAAGGTGTTCTTTTGACCATGTACGATAGTAGGACAAACCTTTCCACACAGGTAGCTGCGGAAGTTAAAGCTTATTTTAAAGATCTTGTTTATGATAGTATTATTCCAAGAAATGTCCGCCTAAGCGAAGCTCCCAGCCATGGTAAGCCAATTATAAGTTACGACCCAAAGTGCAAGGGAGCAGAGGTATATAGAAATTTAGCAGACGAGGTGATCCAAAAAGGATGAAAAAGCGCCTGGGTAGAGGGCTGGAGGCTTTTTTCCCTGGGGGTTTAGATGATATCCTGAAAGCAGATGGAGAAGGCGAAAAGGGGTTAATGAACACCGAGATAGAGATCGACAATATAAAACTTAACCCTTATCAGCCCCGAAAAAAAATTGATGAAAATAAATTGTTGGAGATGGCGGAGTCCATTAAAGAGATGGGCGTCGTCCAGCCTATCCTGGTAAATAAAAGCAAGGATGGCTTTGTGCTGGTAGCAGGGGAGAGGCGTCTCAGGGCTGCCAAAAAAGCCGGTTTAAAAAAAATACCTGCAGTTGTCGGTTCTTTTAATAAACAGCAGATGGTAGAGATTGCTCTTGTTGAAAATTTGCAAAGAGAAGATCTGAACCCGCTGGAAGAAGCTGCTGCCTTCAAGCAGCTTTTGCAAGAATTTTCTTTAACACAGGAAGAACTGGCTAAAAGAGTTGGTAAAAGCCGTTCTTATATTGCTAACTCCATCAGGCTCTTGTCTTTAGAGCCGGAAATACAGGCAAAAATAATTGCAGGTAATCTTACGGTTGGCCAGATACGCCCATTGCTTGCTTTAAGAGACGCAGCGGAAAGAAAGAGCATAGCAGATAAAATTTCTAAGGAAAACCTAACTGCCAGGGATGTAGAGGAATTGGTTCGGAAGAAGCAAAAAAAAGCTGATGTAAAAAAAGTAACCAAATCAGAAGATCCCTTCCTGGCTGAAATAGAAGAGATGTTTAGAAAAAAATTAGGTACAAAAGTAAAAATAAAATTATCCGGTAAGGAAGGAAAAATCGAATTATTCTTTTATGGGCAAGAAGATCTAAACCGCCTGGTGGAGATAATGTTGAAAGACCTTTAGACTATTTTCAGGCTATATTTACAAAAAACCACAATTGTTTCACGTGAAACAAAAAAGAGATCGAACAGTTCCGGTTTAATTAAGGAAGGAATTTGCATTTGCTTTGCGGAAATAATTAGCATTGTTGAACGCTTGCACAACTAGAAGTCAAAATTTTATATCTATATATCTATTACAGTATATCTATTACAGTTGACAAGGAGTTAAAAGATGTATCGCCTACAAGAAGTATTAATTGGCTATTACCCTGAGATTATTTTGATCCTCCTTGCTATAATACTAATTATGATTGTTCTG
>JAAZDU010000059.1 GCA_012512665.1 Bacillota bacterium
GACGTTATCTTGGAGATCGATACCCAGGGTGCGTTTCAGGTTCGGCGCTTGTACCCTGAGGCTGTCCTTATTTTTTTGCTACCGCCATCCCTGCAAGAACTGAAAAGGCGGATAACAAAGCGGGGTTCAGAAAAAGATGAGGAGCTTAAAAAGCGCCTGTTATCTGCATGTTCTGAGGTGAGGCAGGCTGCAAAATATGATTATATAGTAGTTAATGACGATATTAACGAAGCTGTGGAAAATATTAAAGCTATCATTTCTTCAGAAAAATGCCGTAGTGTGCGGCTGCAACAATTCCTTAAAGAATTTTGTTTGCAGGAGGAAAATTTATGATTTACCCGCCTATTGACAAAATACTACCAAGCTTTGATAGCAAGTATACCATTGTAATTCTCGCTGCGAAAAGGGCAAGGCAAATTCGCGCAGGCAGCTCACCTTTGGTTGAAGCAAAAGGAGCCCGTAACGATGTAACGATAGCTTTACAAGAAATAGCTGACGGGAAATTAACTTTTGAAAGGATTAAAAACGGCATTAAATAGTAGCCTTGTCCTTAGCTGGAGGTATAATAAAATGCAAGGCCAAAAGGTTTTACTGGGCATAAGCGGGGGAATCGCTGCCTTTAAAAGTTTAGATATTTGCAGGCTCTTAATGAAAAAAGGGGTACAGGTACAGGTGGTGATGACTGAAAATGCTAGCAGGTTTGTTTCGCCCCTTACTTTTCGCACCATTACCGGCCATCCTGTATTAAGCAAGCTTTTTGATGAGCAGGAAAAGCTGCCAGTACCGCATGTAAGCTTGGCACGAAGTATTAATGCAGCGGTTATTGCTCCTGCCACGGCTAATTTATTGGGAAAGCTGGCTGGTGGCATAGCTGACAATTTATTAAGCACGTTGCTTTTAGCATTGAAGTGCCCAGTTTTAATCGCTCCAGCTATGAACGGTGCTATGTTCAGGCATCCGTCTGTGCAGGAAAATATAGCCAAATTAAAAAACTGGGGTTATCATTTTATTTCACCTGGGGTGGGGCAGCTAGCTTGTGGAGAAACCGATCAGGGGCGCATGGCAGAGCCGGAAGATATTGTGAGTGAGCTGGAAAAATTGCTGGCAAGAAAAAAAGATCTATTAGGTAAAACTTTATTAATCACTGCAGGTCCTACCAGAGAAGCACTTGATCCTGTGAGGTACTTAAGCAATTATTCTTCCGGTAAGATGGGTTATTCTTTAGCTACGGCGGCAAGCGAAAGGGGTGCCACGGTGCACCTTGTCAGTGGGCCGGTATCTTTAAAGCCGCCTCCCGGTGTATTCCTTCACCGTGTGGAGACTGCAGTGGAGATGAGAGAGGTAGTGCTCAATTTGTCCAGAAAAGCCGATGCCGTTATTAAAGCTGCTGCTGTTGCTGATTATCGCCCCCAGTCCTGTTTTGAGCAAAAGATCAAAAAAGAGGACGATATATTGACTATAGTTTTTGAGAAAAACCCTGATATCCTTTTAGAGCTTGGCAAACAAAAAGAAAAGTACGGCTATTTTCTGGTAGGTTTTGCAGCTGAGACTGAAAACCTTGAGCAAAATGCACTTAAGAAAATGCAGGAGAAAAATTTAGACCTGATTGTAGCCAACGATGTAAGCAAGCCTTTGTCCGGGTTTAGCGCGGAAACTGCC
>JAAZDU010000060.1 GCA_012512665.1 Bacillota bacterium
CGTATTATTAATATTCTAAATTACAAAAAACCTGCATTTTGGATAGTTATCGTGGCGGTAATTGCTGTGGTGGCAATTCTTGTAGGGCTTATAAGTGATCCCAAAAAACAACAGCTCACAGTGGAGGATTATGCCCATCGTTTTATTGAAGAAACAATTGCCGCTTATGTTACCGATGATAACTATTTTAAGATAATAGATAGTAAGATTACTAAGATGGAAAAAATAGCATCCTTTGCTGAACTGCTACCAGCTATTAGATTAGAGATTTGGAGCCTTGAATACCGACTTAAACCCCAGGATTTGAGTAAGATTACGCTGGCGGGCGGTATGAATGAAGTTGACGGTTGGATTACGGAGCAAACCAGTATGGGTAAACCCATGTTGGTTTTTTCCTATGAAAACTCTACTGAAAACTCTACACCACAGTACTTAGGACCTATCTGGAGTGGTGAAGCTGATTTTTCTACACCAGCAGGCCAGGAGGTAGCACTTCGTATTTTTCTTGAAAATGGGGGAGTTTTGCCCAAGGAAACTTATAGCGGAAATCATATTGTTGTAAAATTCCCGTTGTCTACAGGGGAAACATCTCAATTGTTTCTATCTCAACCAGTTGTCCAAGGAGACCGTGGTATCTGGTGTGTAGAGCGTTGGATGGATGGCAATGGCACCGTGTATCATGTTACACCTGATACTGATAGGACGATATCTGAATATTACAAGGAACTGCAAAATGAAGCCGACGGGGGAGATAAGCCATGGCTGCAAGATCCTTTACAGGTTGCCGTTGAGTTTATTAACAATGACCTGGGGCAGTGGCAAGTTTCCATTAACGACCTTGATCCTCAATATGCGGCAACGGTGGATGATTTTATGCAAACCCCGGAAAGCCGTTTTATTGGATTTATTTCTAACTTTGAAATTGATAAATATTCTAAACCCTCTTTTCATCTGGATCAAATTGAATGGCTAACATCAGATGATACAAAGAGGCTGGAGGAGCTCAATATAGATCCTGATCAAGATATGCCAAATGGATTCTACATCTACAATCCCCATAACTACCCCATGTTTCACCAGGTAACAGAAGATACCCAGTACAGCATTATAGAGACTGGAGGGGAGGTAACCCATAAAACTGTTACCATGGAAGAGTTCGTTGAACATCTTGAGCATTTTGGAGATTTTGCACCACCATTTTGGGTTGTTACAAAGGATGGATATGTGCAGAGTATTACAGAACAATATGTACCATAAAGTTTTTCCCACAAAAAAGCCCTATCTTTTATTAAGATGGGTGAACTTTTATAAGGAGGGTGCTTTTCAGGAAACGCTCCAAATCCTGTGGTAGATTTTTTTAAATGGGCTGTGATATAATAAAATAAAATACGCAAAATAATAAGAAAACCGTGTTCCCGGCCGCCTTTTTCTCCTGCAGGCGGCCGAAGCAAGTTTAGTTAAAAAACCCGGTTATTGTATTTACGATGGTTGTCCAAAAATTAGTCAATACCTGGCCAAGGAGACGCCGAAAAGCAGCAAAACCGGATAATTTCTCGACATCATGTGAAGCTACCAATTCAACCTGGTCTATAACCTCTTCATTTTCCAGTATTTGCAGTGTTCCCAGATGATCGCCTTTTTGAACGGGGGCGGTGATTTCCGTCTTTAAATTCAATACTTGTTCGACTTCTTCCTGGCCAAAAGGCACCAATACTTTTAGATCCCGCAGAGCTTCAGCAGCCACCGTTTGCGCTTCCCCTTTCTGCACCGGCACCTCCGTTACTTGTTGGCCGGCTGTTACAACAGTCAACAGCTGGAAGTTGCGAAAAGCGTAATTTAGAAGAGCTTCCGTATCAGCAAGGCGCTCATTTTCGCTGGAAGCATTTAGTGTAACAGTGATAAAACGCATACCGTTTTGTTGTGCAGTACCTACAAGGCAGTAGCCTGCCTGATTAGTAAAGCCTGTCTTTAAGCCATCAGCTCCCGGGTAGCGGCCAAGAAGAGGATTGCGGTTGTCCTGTTTTATCTCATCAAATGTAAAGCTTGTGGCTGCAAATAAGTCCAGGACCTGCGGGTACTTGGTTAGCACGTAGTGAGAAAGTTTTGCCATATCCATGGCAGAAGTATATTGCTCGGGTTCATCCAGCCCCGATGAATTTTGAAAACGTGTATTTATAAGGCCAAGCTCCTGGGCTTTTTTGTTCATTTGTTGGACAAAGAGCGCTTCCGACCCGAATAGATGCTCAGCTACAGCGACGCAGGCATCATTGGCTGAAACGATAGCGATCCCTTGCAGCAGCTCGCCGAATGATACTTTTTGACCTATATTTAAAAACATTTGTGATCCGCCTGTACGCCAGGCCTTTTCACTGATTATTACCTGTTCTTCTTCACTGACACGTCCGTCTTCCATAGCTTCAAAAGCCAAAAGAAGGGTCATTATTTTGGTTAAACTGGCTGGGGCTGTTTTTTCTTCAGCATTTTTGGCATATAATATTTTCCCCGAGCTGGCTTCCATTAGCACAGCGGACTGAGACCCCAAGCCAAGATCAATATTGTCTTGAGCGTTAGCTACCAGCGGTTGCCAGCATAGAAAAAAAACTATAGCAATAATTACAGTGTTTTTGATCATTTTGCCTGTTTGGTACATTTGGTAGTTGTTCCTCCTTTAAGTTATCTGCCTGGTATAAAGCTATTTTCTCATAAATTGAGTCACATAGACGAGATATAATTTTTGGGAGGGGAGAAAATTGTTGATTTTAGGTATTTTAGGGAGCCCCAGGCGCAAGGGGAATACAGCTACATTGCTGGACCTGTCTCTGGAAGGTGCGCGGGAGGAAGGGATGAGAACAGAGCTTTTATTTGTGCAAGAACTAATGGAAGAGCAATCTTTTCCCTTTTGTAAAGCATGCAGCTCCCCCTGCAGTGGGCGATGTTACCGTGGCACTTCCTTGGAAGAAGCGTTTCGCCTGATGGCCCAATCCGATGGCATTATTCTTGCGAGCCCTGTTTATTTTGGTACTGTTTCTGCCCAGCTTAAAGCTTTCTGGGATAAAACGCGTCGTTTAAGAGAAAAGAAAGTTCTGATGAACGTGGTGGGAGGGGCCTTGTCTGTGGGCGGCTCCCGCTTTGGCGGACAGGAGACTACCCTCAAAGCACTTTTTGATATGATGTTAATTCAGGGGATGCTGTTAACGGGGGAAGGCCACATAAGTACTGATGCCGGGCATCACGGTGCATGCGGTCATCAGCCTGTAAGTGAAGATGAAAACGCCCGGCTTAAGGCTTTTTCTCTGGGCAGAAGAATTGGCCAGGTGGCAGGGGCCACTTATTCTCTGCGCAAAGACAGGGAAACATTCTAAAGTATAGGGATGATGTACCGATGGAAATTCGCAAGGAAGTGGAACAACGAGAAAAGACCAATCTATCGCCATATGCTTGTCTCAGCATGTACAGCAAAGGGCGTTTGTATGAGGAACCGCAATGTGATATCAGGACAGACTTTCAAAGAGACAGGGACAGGATTCTCCACAGCAAGGCTTTTCGCCGGCTGAAACATAAGACTCAGGTTTTCATAGCCCCCGAAGGGGATCACTATCGCACCAGGCTCACACATACTCTGGAAGTAGCTCAGATAGCCAGGACGATAGCCAGGGCACTCAATCTCAATGAAGACTTAACAGAAGCCATAGCCTTGGGGCATGATCTGGGCCATACCCCTTTTGGACATGCAGGTGAGGTCTGTCTGAATCAGCTCGCACCTGGAGGTTTTAAACATAATGAGCAAAGCCTTAGAGTGGTTGATATTCTTGAGCAGGGCAAAGGGCTTAATTTAACTCTGGAGGTGCGGGATGGGATTTTAAAGCATACGGGTGATGAAAAGCCAATGACCTTAGAGGGGCAAATAGTGAAAATTGCTGACCGTATTGCCTATATTAACCACGATATAGATGATGCTTTAAGGGCAGGTATTTTGCAGGAAAAAGATCTGCCCGTGGCCGAAATTTCGCGCCTGGGCAGCAATAGTTCCCAGCGTTTAAACACGATGATCAGGGATATAATCGTTAACAGCCGCAATTGCCCCAATATTATCATTAGCGAAGAAATGCAGCAGATTTTAACCAATCTCCGTAAATTTATGTTTCAAACAGTTTATGTGGATTCAGCTGCAAAAAGTGAAGAAGCAAAGGTTAAGCATGTTATAACAGCTATCTATGAATATCTGCTGCAGAACCCTGACCGTCTACCCCCGGACTTAAGGAGCATAGAAAAAGATGTTGAAAGAGTAGTCTGCGATTATATTGCCGGCATGACAGACAGATTTATTATTAACCTTTACCAGTATATTTTTATTCCTAAGCCCTGGCAAAATTGATTTTCCAATTTAAGTATAAATCTACCTGTTTTGTTCAATAATAAATTAGGTATAAGGCAAGCAAATTTTTCTACCTAAATTAGAAGGAAAAAGAGACAGCTAATAGAATAGTATTTAGACAGCAAGCTGTTTTTATAATTCATTTTATTATTTTATTTATAGAGGCAGTTTTTCGTAAAAGGCGGGAAGGAGGCTTATGTACGAGGTGATATTTCCCCAAATTTTGGGTTAATAGTTATTTCGCCGGGCGTACGCCTTGTCTCCTTTTGCGAGATAGGGCTTTTTTCTTACAGAAGCAAAAAAGATTTTATTGGGTGGTGTAGGAG
>JAAZDU010000061.1 GCA_012512665.1 Bacillota bacterium
CCAATAGAGAAGGTATCTTTGCCGCTGGCGATGCCGTGACAGGAACTGATTCGGTCATTAAGGCAATTGCTATGGGGAGAAAGGCCGCCATCGCTATAGATAAATATCTGGGGGGGAACGGGAATATTGATGAGGAGCTAGCACCGGTTGAAGAGCCTGTGCCCTGGCTGGGCCGCGTAGAAAATTTTGCCTTTCAACAACGTTGTAAAACAGAGTATACGCCGGCAGAAGAGCGAAGAGGCAACTTTAACCGGATAGACCAGGGTTATAATGAAGAGACAGCACTTAAAGAATCTCAAAGGTGCCTGCAATGTGACCTCCGACTTAATATTTCACCAATAAAGTTCTGGAGCGATTATTTATTCCGAAAGAAAAGTAATTGATTTTTCACAGTCTATTAACTGGCATTCGACACCCTAAATCAAAAATGCACCAATTAATTTATATAAAATAATCGCTTTGTTCTTTGACATCGAGATAGATATCAGGCGAGAAACCGGCTAAACCGAGCCCTCCGGATAACCTTTAAACGGCTGCCTTGCCAACGCCATTGCTGGAAGTGAAAACATGATCCACGTTATTGATCAGGATGAATGCACAAAATGCGGTAAATGCCTTGAAGTATGCCCTCCTGAATATAATGCCGAGGTGAAAGCGGCGGTGTAAAACCGGTTACCCCGGAGGAGCCGGTTCCTGTAGGTAGTTGGAAGAAAAGAGGACATCAGAAATAGTAATTAATGCTGATCAAGATGGGGTAACAGTTGTTGTCCTGTGGCGGAAAAATGGAAGGCATTGATAAAACAGTTAGGGGTTATAAGCAAGAGTATCCAAATGAATACTACTATTGAATTTTAGGGAGGAAAAAGACATGGCAAGTTTAGATACTGATATTGTTGTGGTAGGCGGAGGCCCTGCAGGCCTTGCTGCATCCATCGCTGCCGCAGAGATGGGAGCCGGTGTTATTGTACTGGAAAAAGCATCGACTACCGGTGGGGCTGGAAATATGGGTATGGGTCCTTTTGCCGTAGAAACAAAGCTCCAACGAAAAAGGCTGGTCGGGCTGACCAGGGAAGAAGCCTTTAAGAAGTTCATGGATTACACTCACTGGCGTGTTGATGCCCGCCTGGTAAAAGCGTATATTGATAAATCGAGCAGTACTATTGATTGGTTAGAGGATATGGGGGTTGAATTTTTTGATGTGGCGCGGTATTTCCCCGGCTCTGAAGCAACCTGGCATATTGTCAAACCCGCTACAGGAGAGCCCGGGCCGAGAGCCGCATCAATAATGTTCAGGTTAATGACTGAAAGAGCGGAAGAATTGGGAGTTAAAATTATTGTTGAAACAGCGGCCCAAAAGATCATAATGGACAATGGCCGGGCTGCGGGCGTGGAAGCAGTAGGCAAAGATGGCGAGACCGTACACGTAAAGGCTGCTGCTGTGATTATTGCTACAGGAGGCTTTGGTGATAACACGGATATGATTCGCCAATATCTGGGATATGAATGGGGTAAAGATCTTTTTTCCTTTAGAATTCCAGGACTGATTGGTGATGGGATTAAAATGGCCTGGGAAGCAGGGGCTGGTGAATCGCCGATAAATATCGAAGTCATTTACGGCATACCCGGTTTGCAAGACTCCTATCTTACTGATGTACCTTTCCGTCAGCCGGCTACCCTCTGGGTTAATCTTGCAGGGGAACGCTTTATAAACGAAGAGCTTACCGAAAATACAACGTGGACAGGAAACGCATTGGTTATCCAGCAAAATCGTTGCGGTTTTTCCATATTTGATTCTTCGATATTAAAGCATTATCAAAAAAATGGACTGGATCTTATGTCTATGGTGCATCCACATGTACCCCTGGACAAGTTCGAAGATGAATTGCAAAAACACATCGATGAAGGAAATAAAAATGTTTTTATGGCAGACTCGCTAGAAGAACTGGCCGCCAAGGCTGGAATTGACGCCGAAGGGTTGGCGGAAACAGTTTCTGAGTACAACCGGGGTTGTGCTTCGGGTGAAGACATGTTTTATAAAAGGAAAAAATTTCTAAAGCCCCTTAAGGGACCCCGCTATTATGCTGGAAAAGTTTACCCTGGCGGGTATGGAACCCTCGGTGGAGTTAAAATAAATCATAAAACAGAAGTGCTAACCAAAGATTTCCAGGTAATTCCTGGCTTGTACGCCGCGGGAACTGATGCATGCTCCATATATGGTGATAGCTATGTGTTTATTTTACCGGGTAATACAATGGGGTTTGCCTTGAACAGTGGGCGTATGGCCGGTGAAAATGCCGCTAAATATAAAGACACGCTATAGGTTCGATAGCCATATTTGCTTTTCTTAATCTAACGAAAATCCTAAAATTGAGTCTTGCGGTCTTTTATTAAGGAGTTGATGATGCCAGCCCCAGCGCGGGAATAGCAGTGCAAACCTTTGGCGATTATCAAAATTTCAACCCCC
>JAAZDU010000062.1 GCA_012512665.1 Bacillota bacterium
GATGTAAGGAGGTGATAGATTATAGTTTTTTTTGCCAGGATAAAAGGTAAATATCTTTTACTGCTTGTTTTAATCTTAATTTGTCTAGCAGGTTTTTTGTTTTGGCGGTCTATTTATCGCTATTTTTATGGCGTTAACAAAGGAGTAGTTATTTTTGAGGTTCCTTTGACAGGCCTTATGGAAGATGAAGTTATAAAAATTGTAAGCAGCAGGGCAGTAGATTATTATTTTGAGCCAGTTAATGCCGTGATTGAGCCGGGGCAAGGCTTAATACCGGAGTTATACGGATACCAGTTGGATATTGAGGCAACCGTTCAGAAAGTTATGGAAGCCTTGCCGGGGGAAAGAGTTGAACCTGTTATAAGGGAATGGCGCCCTCTTGTTACAAGAGATCATTATCCCGAGAAGCCCATTTATCGCGGCAACCCCCTAAAAAAGCAGGTAGGCCTGCAAATTAACGTCGCCTGGGGAGAGGAATACCTTAACGCCATGATGGAGGTTCTTAAAAGAAATAATGCAGGGGCAACCTTTTTTTTAGTAGGGAAGTGGATGGAGAAAAATGAGAGGCTGAGCAAAGATATTTGGCTAAATGGCTTTGAACTGGAAAGTCACGGTTACAGAGATGACGTAGTATATACCGAGTTATCCCCGGAAGAGATGGTTGAAGATATTTTAAAGATGAAAAAAATAATTTCAGCTATAACAGGTAAAGAAGTTAAATATTTTGCACCTCACAAGGGCGAATTTGACGATATAACTCTTGAAATTGTATCGAGGCAAGGCCTGCGCACCATTATGTGGAGCCTCGATACAGTAGATTGGCAAAAGCCGGGGGTGGAAACAATGGTCAACAAAATAAAAGAAAAGGTTCAGGCCGGGGATATCATTCTTATGCATCCCACACCCGACACCTGTTCTTTCTTAGAGAAAGTGCTGCCTTTCTTAAAGGAAAAAGAGCTACAGCCTGTTGGCGTGGCGGAGCTACTTAACCCCAACATACTGATAAGATAAAGGATGAAAAATGTTTAAGCTTAAAAATAATTACTTTTGGGCTTTTTCCTTTTCCACCCTTGTCCTTTTTGCAGAGTTAATATTGGTCTTACTTATGGTTTTCAGTTTAGTAAGGCAGGTACAAAATATAGCTATTGCTGTTAAGCCCGGTGTATTCATAGGAGATCAATGTATAGAAGGGAAACTTCCACGGGAGGTGGCCTCCTTATTAATTAATTTAAGAAAAGAAGAATTCGAGCGCCCGCGCAACGCTTTTCTTGGGGCCGAGAGGAGTTTTATCATCCCTGAACAAGCAGGAAAAATTATTGATGTCAAAAGTACCCTTGATTATATAATGGAAGCCCCGGCGGGAAGCATTGTTGAGCCGAAGGAAATTACGCTTGATCCGGAGCTAACACTACTAGAAATTGAGTCGCTAGATAAGCTTTGGGGAAGTTACATTACTTATTATGGAGGTGGGGACAGGGGAATAAATATACAGATAGCTGCTTCTTCCATAAATAATTATCTTTTGGCACCAGGGCAGATCTTTTCTTTTCATGAAGCTGTATGGCCTATTACAGAAGAAAAAGGCTATTCTTTTGCTCCTATTATTGTAGGTGGTAGCGTAGTTCCCGGAAGAGGAGGAGGTATCTGCCAGGTGTCATCAACATTATTTAACGCCGTTTTAAGAGCTAATCTAGAAATAATCGAGAGGTATCCCCATAGTATGCCAGTTGGTTATGTTCCTCCTGGCAGGGATGCTACAGTGTCTGATTATCTCGATTTTAAATTTAGGAATAATACTGACAGCTATATAATAATTAAAGCTAACACTTATGGCACCCAGTGCCATGTTGAAATTTGGGGGAGTTGACACCTATACGCATCCGCAGTAGAATGACAGCAAAAATGGAGGTAGTAAGGCAGTAATGGATAAAGTTATAGTTGAAGTACAGAAATTAGAAGGTGCCGAAGATTTACCTCTGCCGCGCTATATGACTCCTGGTGCAGCAGGGATGGACCTTTTTGCCGCAGTACCAAAAACATCTCCTATCTCTATCCAACCCGGCAGCTATAAGATTGTTCCTACAGGAATTCGTTTGGCAATTCCACAGGGTTATGAGGGGCAGGTCAGGCCACGCAGCGGCCTTGCTCTAAAGTGGGGTATTACCGTTCTTAACTCTCCGGGAACGATTGATGCTGACTACAGGGGTGAAGTGAAGGTTATTCTTATTAACCACGGGCAGAGACCATATATTGTTGAAAGGGGCGAACGAATAGCGCAGCTTGTTATTAATAAGCTGCCACAGGTTTTGCTGGTGGAAAAAAGTGAACTTCAAAATACAAGCAGGGGAGAAGGAAGTTTCGGACACACTGGGTAAAAGGTGGTGTGTGAGCGTTGCGTCTATCAGAAATTGGCTTTCTGGAGTTGGTAGATTTAAATGAAGGTGTTTTTCTTGGTCCCGTTGGGAAGTCTGACTTGCTTGTAGATGAAAAAACAGGTGAAATAAAGGCGATCATTTCTAAAAAAAATAAAGGCTTTTTCCCCTGGCAGCAAAGAGATAGAGAGCTGTTTATACCATGGCAAGATATAATAAAAATTGGCAAAGAGATGGTTATTTTTAAGCTTAAACAAAAGCCTTACCGATAGCCCTTCCAGAGTATAATTTGGCCTGGGATGCCTATAATAAACAATGAATATCAATATGAGGAGGTTGTTTTTATGCCTGCTGTTGTAGGTATTTTTAATGAGCATTCCCAGGCAGAAAGGGCTCTGCGTCAACTTCAAGAAAATGGTTTTAGCGAAGAGCAAATATCATTAGTTGCCAAAAGAGATGAAAACCAGGAAGGGGGCCAAGAAGGTCAAGATTTAGGTGATGGCACACTTACTGGTAGCGCTATCGGCGGTCTGGCAGGGCTTTTGGCAGGTACCGGGGCGCTCCTTATTCCAGGTGTAGGCCCTATTATTGCTGCAGGTCCCCTGGCAGCTACTTTGACAGGAGTTGTGGGGGGGGGAATTGCCGGGGGCTTAATTGATTATGGCATTTCTGAGGAGAGAGGAAGATACTATGAAGAAAGGGTTCGCCAGGGGAGCGTTCTTGTTTCTGTCAAGGCAGAAGACGATAAGGTAGAAAATGCTGCAGAAATTTTAAGAAATATGGGTGCAGAGGATGTAGAAACCCATTAGCTGGATAACATAATAATTTGGGAAACAAAGCTGCCTAAAAAAGGGCAGCTTTGTTATTGTCAGCAATTCTAACTCTAATAAAAGCACAAATTAGCACATAATATCATATATTACAATACCTTAAAACCTCTAACAAGGAAAATTAAGGGGATGAATTATAATATGGTTGGTTCGCTTAAAGGCCTAAAAGTTACTATCGTAGGAGGGGATAAACGCGAAGTTGAATTGTTTAAATATTTCGTCAAAGCGGGAGCCCTGGTTAATGTTATTGGCTTTGAAAAACTTGCCCTCTACTTTCCCAGAAAGTCACTTTCTACTATAAGAGAAGGGATTCAGGATGCTGATATCCTTATTTTTTCTTTAACAGGAATAGACGATGACGGTAAAGTGTATGCACCTTATGCAGAAAAAGAAATTATTTTAGACATGGAAAAGCTTTTCCTTATAAAAAAAGGAGCATTAATTTTAAGCGGTTACATACCAGAACATTTTAAAAAAGAATTAAATGAGCTGGGAATTTATTTTCAGGAGACAGCTCCATTAAACGAAATTTCTATTCAAAACGCAGTCCCAACTGCTGAAGGCGCTATTTTAAGAGCTATGGAGATGACCGATATTACAATTCATGGAAGTAACGTATTTGTCCTGGGGTTTGGAAGATGTGGGCTCATATTGTCTGACAAGTTAAGGGGCCTCTCCGCAAAAGTCACTGTTGTGGCCAGGCGCGATGAGATTTTATCCTATGCTTGCGCTCTGGGGTACCGTACACTAAAGCTGGAATCAATTCACGAAAAAATTAATGAGGCGGATATAATTTTTAATACTATCCCAGCTCTGGTTCTAACAGCAGAACTTTTGTGTTTGTTGTCCAAAAATACTGTTATTATAGACATTGCTTCATATCCGGGAGGAGTAGATTTTGCTGCAGCTTTCAGATTGGGTTTAAAAGCGGAATTGATGCCTGGGATACCAGGAAGGATTGCTCCCAAAAGTGCAGGTAAAATCCTGGCCAGTATTTACCCTGCTTTAATAATTAAGATATTAAAAGGAAAGGAGCTGTAATGTATGGATTTGCAAGGTATTAGAGTGGGGTTGGCTTTAACAGGCTCCCACTGCACTATAGAAAAAATTTTAATAGAATTGAAAGCGCTTATAAAAGAAGGGGCCATAGTTTTCCCCATTCTTTCCCCTGCGGTTAATTGCACAGACACCAGGTTTGGCAGTGCGGCTTCCTTCAAAAGAGCACTGGTTGAAATAACCGGAAAAGAGCCGATTGTTTCCATAGTTGAAGCTGAGCCTGTTGGTCCGCAAAATATGTTTGATATACTTGTGATAGCTCCCTGCACTGGCAATACTATTGCAAAATTAGCTAATGGTATCACTGATACCGCCGTCCTGATGAGCGCTAAGGCACACTTAAGGAATTTAAAGCCAGTTGTACTGGGTATAGCTACTAATGATGCTCTTAGCATTAATGCGAAGAATATTGGGCTATTATTAAATATGAAAAACATTTACTTTGTGCCTTTTGGTCAAGATAACTATGAAAATAAACCTAATTCAGTTGTTGCACGTTTTGAACTCCTTAGACCCACAATAAAAGAAGCTCTCCAGGGAAGGCAGTTGCAACCGCTAATAGTAGCAGTTAATAATTTGCCATGAACGCCCTCTATGAATAAGTTTGAAAAAGGAAAATTTATCTGCTATAATGGTTCCCATAAAAGCAATTATTAGGAGGTTGGGTTTGTGTTTAGCGATAATGCGCCATCTTTAATTACTGCTATGATAACGCCTTTTACCAGTAGCCAAAAAGTAAACTATGAGGCTGCTGCTAAGATAGCTAGTTACTTAGTGAAAGAACAAGGTTCTGAAGGAATTGTGGTGACCGGCACTACAGGAGAATCTCCTACGCTTAGTGTTGAAGAAAAGATTGCTCTGTACAGAACAGTGAAAAAGGAAGTTGGCTCTAAAGCAATGGTTATTGCTGGAACCGGTAGCTATGATACCAAGAGCTCTATTGAGCTCACTTTAAAAGCAGCAGAAGTAGGTGTTGATGGTTTTTTACTTGTCGCCCCCTATTATAACAAACCTTCACAAAAAGGTTTGCTAGAGCATTTTAAAGCTATTGCAGAGGTTACAACTCTGCCTGTTATCATTTATAATGTTCCCAGCCGGACAGGGGTTAATATAAGTGCAGACACATGTATTGAGTTATCTTTTATTGAGAATATAGTTGGTGTGAAAGAAGCATCTGGAGATCTGGAACAAATAGCAATTATTTGCAGGGAAACAGAGGACAATTTCTTGGTCTACAGCGGCGATGATTCTTTAACACTGCCTATCTTAAGTGTAGGAGGAATTGGTGTAATTAGTGTGGCCAGCCACTTGGTGGGCAAAGAAATAAAAAAGATGATCGATGCCTACAAGGAAGGCCGTGTAATAGAAGCTGCCAGCTTACACCAGAAACTTATGCCCCTTTTTAAAGGCATGTTTATGGAATCAAACCCCGTTCCTGTTAAAGAGTCAATGAGGATGAAAGGTTTCGATGTTGGTTTACCCAGGTTGCCCCTGGTTGAGCTCAGTGAAGAGAAGAAAAAAATGTTAGAGGAGCTTTTGCAAAGTTATAAACTTATCTAAAAAAACGTGTTAAATCATATTCTTCTCTTCAAAGCGCCTGTCGTAAAACGATAAGGCGCTGCTTCTGTTTGCTTAATTTTGCGTCTCAAATAAAAGTATTGGCTTTTAAGTACTGGTTTAAGGATTGTAGTAGTATTATAAAGCAATTGTTTTAAACAAGTATAATATAAGAGGTGTATTCTAAAATATGGCAAAAGGGGTCCGAAGTAGTGACAGTATCCCCTTTCAGATAATTCCCCTGGGAGGGGTAGGAGAAATTGGCAACAACATGTTCCTAGTATCTTATGATGATGAAATTTTAGTTTTGGATGCAGGCTTGATGTTTCCTGAAGATGAGATGTTGGGAATAGATATAGTTATCCCCGACTCAAGTTATCTGCTTGCCAACAAGGAAAAAATAAAGGGTATTATTATCACGCACGGGCATGAAGATCATACTGGTGCGCTGCCTTATATTTTACCAAAGCTTCAAAATGTGCCGATTTATGGTACAAGGCTAACTCTGGGGCTAATAGAATACAAGCTTGAGGAGCATAACCTTTTAAGCTTTGCCAAATTGAACACTATTACAGCTGGGCAGGAGATACAACTTGGAAGCTTTAAGTTACGTTTTTTTCGCACTAACCACAGCATACCTGATTCAGTAGGGGTAGCTATTTTTACCCCTGCAGGAAACATTGTATATACCAGCGATTTTAAATTTGATCAAACACCTGTCCATGGCAAATTAACTGATTATCACGAACTGGTGAGGCTGGGAAAAAGAGGTGTGCTGGTAGCTTTATCAGACAGTACAAATGCAGAGCGACCTGGCTTTACGCCTTCGGAAAAAGAAGTTGGAGCTGTCTTGAAAAACATTTTTGCCCAGGAAAAAGGCCGTATTATTGTTGCCACTTTTGCTTCAAACATTCATCGTATTCAACAGGTAGTTGACGCAGCTGCAGCTACCGGGAGAAAGCTTGCCATAGAAGGTTACAGTATGGCCAATGTTACAGATATTGCCACTAGATTAGGCTATCTTAACATAACTCCTGGTGTGATGGTTGAGCTGGAGGAAATAAAAAGGATGCCTCCTTCCAAAGTAGTATTGTTGACTACTGGCAGCCAGGGTGAACCTATGGCAGCCCTGAGCAGGATTGCCAATGCCAGCCACCGCAAGGTAGAAATAATTCCAGGCGACACAGTTGTTTTTGCAGCCAATCCCATTCCCGGCAACGAAAAATTGGTGGCCAGGACTATTAATCAACTTTTCAAGCGTGGTGCAAATGTTATATACGAGCAGCTATCAGGTGCTCATGTTTCTGGCCATGGCTCCCAGGAAGAACTTAAGTTTATGCTGAATCTACTTCAACCTAAATATTTAATACCAGTTCACGGAGAGTACAGACATCTTATTTGCCATGCGCGGCTGGCAGAACAGGTTGGCATTCCCAAGGAAAATATTTTTGTTGTAGAAAATGGTTCTGTTATTGAGTTTAAAAAAGGTAAAGGAGCTGTGGTAGGGTCAGTTAACGCCGGTAAAGTATTTGTTGATGGCTTAAGAGTTGGTGATGTAGGAAGTATTGTTTTAAGAGATCGCCAAATTTTATCGCAGCATGGGATCTTTGTTATAATTTTAGGAGTGTCAAAAAGTGAGGGAAGCCTTGCTTTCGAGCCAGAAATTTTAACAAGAGGTTTTGTCTATGTGAAGGAATCAGAAGATTTGCTTGATGAAACAAAAGAGCTATTAAAGCAAGTGATTTCTAAAACCTTGCACAAAAGTAATGACAACTGGTCATATTTAAAAGGGCAGATTAAAGACGCCACCTCCAAATTTCTTTGGGAGAAAACCGGCAGGCGCCCCATGATATTGCCCATTATTATGGAGATAGATAACTAGACTGGTGCTACAGAAAGGTTGATTATACAGTAA
>JAAZDU010000006.1 GCA_012512665.1 Bacillota bacterium
ATGAGGAATTGAAACGCCCTTGCGCTGGTGGCGGATCGATGTAATCTTCGAACGTTTTTAGCCTACCTATGAGGAATTGAAACATGTGATCCCAGCTGATATTATACCTGAATGCCTTTTGTTTTTAGCCTACCTATGAGGAATTAAAACCCCAAGTAGATGGTTCTCATCTTCTTGGGGTTATCGTTTTTTAGCAGGAAAAAGTAACCAACATGTAGAAATATATAAAATAATTAAGTATTGTGCAAAAATATGCGCTATTAAAACTGGAAAGGAGTGATATAGTGCGGCATGAAACAAAATATAAATGCGCTATTATTACTCCTCTTTTTATGGGTGGCGCTAATCCTCAGCAGGTTGAGTTAAGGGTGCCCTCCCTAAAAGGAGTGATAAGATTTTGGTGGCGAGCTTTATATGGAAACCTGGATATTAGGAGGTTAAAGGAAGAAGAAGCCAAGCTCTTTGGTTCGAGCCATGAAAAAATCGGAAGGTCAAAGCTGAGCCTTCGCATCCCAGCAAAACAAATAAGAACGTTTAGATACTCTCCAGTTCCGCACTGGGAGGGTAACCCAAGCAAAAGGTTTTTCAAACTTCCGGCTGCCGAGCATGGGCAGAGC
The DNA here is from genome assembly GCA_012512665.1 of Bacillota bacterium. Lineage (GTDB taxonomy): Bacteria > Bacillota > Dethiobacteria > DTU022 > JAAZDU01 > JAAZDU01. The sequence continues at coordinate 618 of JAAZDU010000006.1, forward strand.
TTTCAAGTTTTATTAACCAGCAGAGGCGATAAAGCTACTCATGAAAAATACCAAGCGATTTTTGAAGCTGCATTACTGCTTGGGGGCTTTGGAAAAAGAAGTCGGAGGGGTTTTGGAAGCATTCAAATAACAAAGCGAAATGAAGATAAATACCAAATTCCTCAAAATATTAATGACCTAAAAAAACTGTTAGAAAAAATTAACCCAGGATATTTTGCCATATCCGATGATGGCAGGAAAATTGTCTCCAAAAGCTTTTCTGGACACTATCCATATATTAAGGAAATAGAGATAGGTAAGGATTATTCAAATGTGGATAAATTGCTTAGGTCAATAGGCCAGGCTTCAAGTGATTATGCTTGTGATTATTTGGGATTTACAAGGAGAAAAAATAGGTTTGCTTCTCCTATTTATGTCTCAGTAATTAAACATAACAAAGCTTATAAGCCTATAATTACCACTCTTCATACGAGTTTTAAACCAGAGTATCGCAGTAGTGATGATAATAAGCAAGAGAGGTTTAAGGGGGCGATTTTGTGAGTCAAAATCTTTTTTTATTTACCGTTGGCCCCGTGCAATCTTTCATAGCAAATGCCCGTAAAACGCAAGATTTGTATGCGGGAAGTTTCATCCTGTCATATCTTTGCAGAACTGGGATGGAGAAAGTTAGGGAGTTTACAGACGAAATAATCCTTCCCGATCCTACAAATGTTTATGTGCCCAACAGGTTCCTGGCTGTTATCAATGAAACGGATCATATTAAGTTGCGGCAAATTGGGGAAAGCGTAGAGACAGCCGTAAGACAAAAGTTCATTGAGATGGGAGAGATTATTTTACAACGCCTGGGGATCCCGGGTAAACCCCAGGGATTTAAAGAACAAATTGAAAGACACCTGGAAATACACTGGGTTTTTGCGCCCTTTGATGAAAAGGAATATCTGAGCTGCTATAACACGATTGGAGCCAGGATGGCTTCAGTTAAAAATATACGCCGCTTTGAACAACTGGAAGAAGAGTCCGGCAGGAAATGTTCGATAGATGGAAGGCACAATGCTCTTTTTTATAAAAAAACGGGAGCATTTATTACTAAAGGAGCCCTTAAGCTGAAAAAAATAAGCGATAAATATTTGGAAGACGGAGAAGCTTTAGGGGCCGTTTCTTTTGTTAAAAGATGCGTTGACAAGTATTTTGAATCAATCGGTGTTGATTACAATTCGGACTTTGAGTCCACTTCTCGCATAGCCCTGGCAGATGCATTAGAAAGGCTTAAAAAGCTCGACCCTGACTATGAAGGTGTGGACAAGCTTCGCTTTGACTCAAATCTTGTTTATGAGTTGAAAAGCAATCAGATAAAGCCCGAAGAAGCAAGAGATCTAAAAGCAAAGGAAATCTATGAAGCGCTGGAAAGCAACAAAATTGAATATTCTCCCTATTATGCAATGATGCTCTTTGATGGCGACGACATGGGGAAATGGTATTGCGGGGACAAGCTGAAAGAAGGTGTTTCGTTAAAAGAATTTCAGACAGCTCTTAGCAAAAAACTTGGGCGGTTTGCAGAAGAGATAAGGGAGAAAGTGTTGGTATTACCTAAGGGCAGGCCTGTATATAC
>JAAZDU010000063.1 GCA_012512665.1 Bacillota bacterium
CAAGTTGATGCGCTTTTTACATCTGGGACACTTTATTACTAATTCAGCTTCCTTCGCCGATACCATGTCCATCAATCGTTTATTAGAACAGACCGGGCATCTGACTTTTATTGCTATAGGTCATCACATCCTTTCTTTACGCCTCATACGCCATTTAGCGTAATGGATGGCAAAAAAATGTAATTTAAAATAGGGAAGGCTGTAAATTATCCTTCGCTACAATAAAATTAAACTTTTGCAGCTTGATTGCTGCCGCCTGCCTGGATACCCCATACGCCTTTGCTATTAACCTGGGGAATTCATCCTCAGCGAACCAATCATGTTCCCAATCAATTCCGGTTATTACCCGGCCACCGGTAATACCATTTGATTTCAGTATCTCTAATGCTAATGGTATAAAGGTCGACTTGGGCATGGCTATGGCCGATGCGAAATAATCGGCTTGATGTTCCCTGAAATCCTCAGATGTTACAAGTGCCTTCCTCCGGCCAAAGCTTTCGATACTGTTCTTGCGGCAACACACAACCGGCCTGATTTTAGGCTTCTCATCTCTAAATTGAGAAACAAGAGGGTATTAATTGATTTGGTGTATTTTCTATTTACGTATTTTTTGTTTATAAGCGGGATTCTTGTATCCCATTGTATTCTCATTACTAATTTATTTATAGATTTAAAAATCTCGATTGGGCTTGTATCTCATGTGCGAGAATGTCCCTTTAGACGTGGAAATTGAAGTGGCGGTCCCCGGCCCAGTTATGGCATAATGGGTTTGGGATAAAACCAAATACCGCACTGGGAGGTAACCGCCAATGCAAGTATACCACAGACAAGCTAGTCAATCGATATCAGATCATAATTTTTCATCCCAAATTAGAGAACTAACTCTACTAGATTTGCAGGAAGTCGTAAAGGGCCGCTTTAGCAGCTTTTGTACAGTTGTGGGACTCCAAGCATTGATGACGTTAATGGATCAAGATGTAGCAACCGTGGCAGGCCCGAAAGGAAAGCATGATGCGAATAGGACAGCCTATCGTCATGGTTTTCAAGATACCACCGTTCCCATGGGTAATCAGCGCATAGCTATCAAGCGCCCCCGGGTACGCTCTACCCTAACTAACGAAGAGCTACCCATCCCTAGCTACGAGACTTTCGCTAATGATGACGAGCTTCTGGAGGCAGCACTAAACAGGATGTTATATGGCATGTCTACTAGAGACTACCGGCATGGAATCGAAGATTACACCGACCTAGTAGAAACGTCGGGCACGTCGAAGAGCGCAGTTAGTAAGCGGTTTATTAAAGCCAGTGCCCAAGAAGCAGAAAAAGTGCTCAGTCGCCGGTTTGATGAAGAGACATTCTCCGTACTCATGATCGATGGGATTGGCTTTGGTGATTACACGGCCATTGTAGCCATGGGCCTTACCAGGGAAGGACATAAGATCATCATGGGAGTGCGCATTGGTTCTACAGAAAACGCCCAAGTATGCCGCGATCTACTGACGGATCTTATTGACAGGGGTTTACGGTATGAGGATGGTCTATTGGCTGTCATAGATGGTTCTAAGGCTCTAAGGAAGGCCCTGAAGGATGTGTTTGGACGGAATGTGTTAATCCAGCGTTGCCAGGTTCATAAAATGCGTAACGTTCTTGATTATTTGCCTAAACACAAACGCGATTGGGTAAAGCGTAAACTCAGGAAGGCCTGGACCTCGGAGAATGCTGCGGAGGCGACACGCCAGCTTCGCAGCCTAGCCACTAGTCTACAGACGCAGTATCCGGATGCTGCAGCGAGTTTGCGCGAGGGCCTGGAAGAAACGGTGACTATTTTGAGGCTGAACGTACCTGGCCTTTTACGAAAAAGCCTCCGTTCAACTAACGCCATCGAGTCCGCTTTTAGCATGATTGGTAAAAATATAAGGAACGTGAAGAATTGGAAAAATGGTACTATGGTTCAGCGGTGGGCTTGTACGGCATTGCTGGATGCTGAGAGCCGCGCTAATCGTATTGCGGGGTATCGTTCTATGGGAATCCTTATTGCCGAGGTTAAACGGTTAACCGCTGAGGGTAAAGAGGATGTGGATGATATAGAAAATGAGAGCAAAACAGCGTAAAGTTACGTCACTCAAATTCCACGGGGTCTAGGACAAGCTCCTCATGTGCTGCTGGCAGTATGCTTTTTGCTATTTGTCACAGAAGCGCTGCTGGCATTAAGCATTGAAAAGGGCCAGTTAGACATGAAAAATTTATTCACTATTTTACTCATGTATTTTACCTATACCCAAATATGGATACTGCTAGTCGTAAATGCGTTCCGGTTAGAAATAAAAAGGATGTTTTTTCGTGAAGAAACCATATGGTACAAAACCAAACGTTTCCGTTAACGGTACCAGGTACCGCCCGAAGTTTGTCGAACATACGATGTAGCTGGACATCTGTTTCAGGGACGTTATAGAGAAGGGCTCATTTATGATACTGGCATTTTTTTATCAAAGCAAGAACAAAGAAGAAAAATCACGGCTGCTACCAAAGCTATTGGCTTGGGTTGGGGAGGAAATACAGGAAAACTATGGTATAATAATCATGTATATAGCTATTAAATAGTTAGGGGGGCATATCCATGGGACTATTTAATTTCCTTAAAAATAGAATAAAAAAAGTCAATTCCAATGTGCCAGCAGCAAAAACTAAAGGCGTAGAGAATAAAGGTCATGGCGCTATAAATATTAAGACAACAGCGGTTGCTGTGAGACCAGACAACTTGCCGCCGGAAGTTTTAAGGCTTTTATGGTTCTTGGATGGTCCTATGAAAAACTATGTAAATATTGCAAAACATAAGTCCAAAATGAATGTGGAGGGTTTTGTTTTTGAGATTTCATTTTTCGGAGCGGAGGAACCTAGTGCTATAAGCTTATCACTACCTATTAAAAAGCCTACTGACATTGAAAGTGTAGAGAGGCCGCAGTATTATCCCTCTTATAGTTCGTTATCACCTCAACAGAGATGGATATATTTAAACTGGTTGAGAAATGTGGACAAAGAAATAAACATTGGATATGTGTTTATTTTTTATTATGGACTTGAGAGGCATTTGTTTTTTGGGGATGCTGAGTCGGCTTTTGATATGATATTGAGATTACGCCAAAGGCATAAAAATGGTTCTTTCATGAGCTACTCATCCAGTGCCTTGGTAGCCGCCTGTATATTTCATCAGAAATCAGATTGGTTTATAAGATATATGCAAAGCATTAGTGATATTGATGAGCTTGCTGTCGATTCTACATATGTTTTGGCTAAACAGGCTTTGGGTATGGGATTGACAGCTTCAGAACTTATGAAAATATCGAGAAAAGTAGGTTTTACAAATCAAAGATATATTAAGAATGAAAGCGTTTTATTTGAGCAAGAGTTAAAAAAACTACTGTTGGAGAAATTCGCAGCTGAAGAAATGCCGCTGTCAAATTTTGAATTAAAAAAATGCCCCGTTGTCCGGCAGATGATATTTGCGAACTACTCTATTGACGACCAACAAAGGGTAATTAACATACCGTCTATAATTGAGAACCAAACATTTTCCGACATGACATTAGAATTATTAAAGGCTACGCATGAAAAAGTAAAGGTTTTACTGAGAGAACTCAGAAAAAGCGGTAGCTATATACCCCAAGAAAAACGAACAGCTAATAAACCGACTAAAGAGATTGACGATGCATTTAGGAAATCTCCCTTGTTTGAAGCGATAGATATTCATCTGTTTGATAAAAATGTCGAATATTTCAATGAAGGTATCTGCCCATATTGTGAAAATCAACTTAAAAAAAGACCAGCACAAAAAGGAAAGTGCGGCCATTGTGGCAATACAATTCTTGTTAAAAACAGTGTTTTTACAGGGCGGAAACTAATGCTCACCGAAGATGAATACGAGCAAATGGTTGGTATTAGAAAAGAACGTATCTACAGAAATTGGGTAAAAACTATATTATCCCATGAAGGAATCGATATTTCAAGGTTTGCAAAGGTAATAAAGCCCAAGAATCTTAGCATTGAAGAATCCTTGTTAGAGATGATTGCTGCCAATGCTCAAAATCATTATAGGGATTCTAATATGGGATTGTATAGAAATAGTTTAATGCATCTTGGTAACGTGTATGAACGAATGGGTCAATTAGAAAATGCCTTGGACAAATATTTATTGGTCTGTTATTATGACTTGCGCGGCTGCATGAATGGAACGAGAGAATACAACAAAAAGTTGGCATTTTTGGCTCCTGCAGTTATTAAGTGGGTAGATAAACTTGGGAATGCCCTTAATCTTAATAGAGAACAAATGAAAGAAAGATATCAGGCAATAGTAAAGCAATTGAAAGAAGATAATATTACTGGAGTAATCGATAGTACCTGGAGTGAATTGGAAGAAGCATTGTATAACCAGAATTAAAATATGTTGATGGGCTAGCATAAGAGTTCAGCAAATATTAAAACAAGGATCAGCATGCCCACGAAGTGTTAAGGCCGGTATAAAATTACCTTGAATGGCCAGACGAAAAGTTCCAATAAGAAGCCCCACATCCCTGCATGTCGAATTAAGCACCAAAACCTTTAGCGAGGGTGGAGGTGCAAAACTCTTGATGAGGGATGTGGAAGTCTTGGATATCAGACAAAAGTACAGGAATGGGATGAGCATTACCAATATTGCTAGAGAGGCTGGTTACTGTGAAAAGACAGTTCGTAAGTGGATCAAGAATGGTTCCAGCCCTCGTTACAAGCCTCGACCCAAACGGCCTAGTAAGCTCGATCCCTATAAAGATTATATCATGCAACGCATGGCAGAGGGAGTCTTTAACTGCGAGATTCTCTTACGGGAGATAAAAGCACTAGGCTATACGGGTGGGAAAACGTTAGTAAAGAATTTTGTAGCTCCTCATCGCGAGCAATTCAAGGTGCAGGCTGTATTGCGTTTTGAAACCGGTCCTGGTGAACAGATGCAGGCAGACTGGGGATACCTAGGCACCTTTGACCTAGATGGTCAGAAGCGCCGCGTGTGGATCTTCACCCTAATTTTGGGCTACTCACGCTTTTTAACAGCACATTGTATCACCTCAACAGAACTGGAATCATTGTTACTTTGCCACGAACTGTGCTTTGCACAGGCCAGCGGTATAGCAAAACAAATTGTTTACGACAATATGAAAACCGTTACCTTAGGCCGAGATCTTGAAGGCAAGCCCCTGTGGCAAGTACGGTTTCTCGATTTTGCCTTGTATTATGGCTTCAAGCCCGTGGTATGCACCCCGCGCAAACCACGCAGCAAAGGAAAAGTTGAATCAGCTATCCGCTATATCAAACATAACTTTTGTCCCGGGCGTAAGTTCATCGATCTAACCGATCTAAATCAACAGCTGCAGTCTTGGCTTATCAACGTGGCCAACATCCGTCTCCATGGAACCACCTTAAAGCGTCCTCTCGATGCTTTAGCTGAGGAGAACCTCAATCCGTTACCGATTATCGCTTTTCCTACAGCCCTACGCTTTGCGCGGAAAGTTAGTCGTGACTGTTTCTTTTCCTATCAGGGCATTTTGTATTCTGTCCCGTGGCGATTCGCCGGTTCCGAGGTCCATGTGGAAGAAAAAACGGGTGGAAGAATCTTGGTTTGGCGTCATAACGAGGTGATTGCCGAACACACTTTACCGACTGATGGGAGCCGGAGGGTGTTTAACCCACGGCACTTAGATGGATTAACACAAGCCCAGAATCGGCAAGACGGCAGCGCTTTACTACAAAGCTACCCTGAGGTTGAAAGACGACCCCTATCTGTCTATGAAGAGTTTGCGGGGGTGGCGCAATGAACGCTATAGATCTGGTCCGTAACAGACTAGAGGAGCTTAGCCTGACTGAAGCAGCTAAAGTGTTGGACAACCGGGCTGAGCAGGCTGCTAAGGCTGGCTGGTCCTACATTGAATTCATCGACCGTCTTCTGCAAGAAGAACTTGGTGTCCTTTTATTACGCCATATACGCCATTTAGCGTAATGGATGGTATAAAAA
>JAAZDU010000064.1 GCA_012512665.1 Bacillota bacterium
AAAATTGTCGTCCCCTTTTTATTCAGCTCGACGATCAGGTTACGGATTTGCCGCGCACTGGCGACATCAATACCAGTTGTCGGCTCATCCAGAAAAAGGACCTCCGGCTCATGAATTATTCCCGCAGCTATAGTAAGTTTGCGTTTCATTCCTTTGGAGAAAGCTTTAAAAGGTCTGTTGGCTGCTCCAGCTAAGTCAAACTGCTGTAAAAGTTCCTTTGCCCTCGCTTCTCTTTTTTTCTTTTCCATTCCGTAGAGGGCAGCGCAGAAGCAGAGGTTTTCGAAACCATTAAGTTCTTCATAAAGGTTACTTTCATCAGGGACAATACCGATCAGTCTTTGGGCTTTCTTGACATTGTGCGTATAATCCTCTCCCCGGAGTTTCACTTTTCCGGAGGTAATCCTCGCCAACCCGGTAAGCATATTAATTGTCGTTGTCTTCCCTGCTCCATTGGGGCCAAGAAAACCAAAGATCTCTCTTCTGTTGATATGAAAATTAACTCCTTTAACTGCTGTAAAGCCGTTATATTTTTTGGTTAAGTTTTCCGCCTCGATGATTTTCAAAGTGTTTCTCACCTCTCTTTTGGGTTTGATAAATTTTTTGCTGTTTTGCGGACATTTCTTGCAGGAAAGAGGCCGCCTTTTGCAGCAGTTCTCTTTCTACTTTGTAATGCGTCCAGTAACCGCGTTTTTCCCCTTTTACAAGTCCTGCTTCGCGTAATGCCCTTAAGTGCTGGGAGACTGCTGGTTTGGAGATTTTAAGCCTGTGGGCCAGGGCACCGACACATAGGTCATGCTCCAGCAGGAGCTTTATAATTTGAAAACGGGTTTTGTCGCCAAGGAGTCTGAAGATAATAATTTTCTGTTCTTCACCGTTCATAAAATCCACCTCAATAACTTTATTTTTTAAATTAAGCCAGTGATTAATTAAATAATAATTTATTTAATTGGCTCGTGTCAAGCACAGATATTAAAAAAGCTTCATTCTTTGAAGACCGTGTGTTACAATTATTATAAAAGTGATACGGTGGCATATGCTCAATTAGGACTGCAAAAGGAGGAATTGAAAAGTGTGTACTGAAAAAACACTTTGGGAAAAAGCGGTGGAGTTTCACGGTCATGTATGTCCGGGCTTAGCCATGGGCTATCGTGCGGCCTGCGAAGCGATGGAAAGGTTGGCGCAGGAAAGAGCTGAGGATGATCAGATCGTGGCTATGGTAGAGACTGATGCCTGCGGTGTGGATGCCATTCAAGTTATTACAGGATGCACTTTTGGAAAGGGAAATCTTATTTTTCGTGATCTGGGCAAACAGGTTTTTTTGTTTGGCGTGAGGGGAAAAGATGAGGGATTGCGTGTTGCGATGAAATACGGCGCGCTCAAAAAATTTGAACCAGAAGGTTGGTCGGAGCTGCGCAAAAAATATTTTAACGGCAAGACGGACGAAGAGGAGAAAAAACGATTTCGAACTTTGCACGAACAGTTAGCGGAGAAAATATTGACTGTACCCCTGGAGGAAATTATGGAAACAAAAAGGGTCACCATTGAGCTACCCCCCAAGGCGAAAATTTATGAGACGAGACAGTGTTATTTCTGTGGGGAAGGAGTTATGGAGCCACGCGTGCGGGTACGAGAAGGTAAATTTGCCTGTTTAGAATGTGCTATTATGGTCAAACGCTCTAAATAGTTATTGACATATGTTCATAACTTTAATATAATCTGATCAGGACTT
>JAAZDU010000065.1 GCA_012512665.1 Bacillota bacterium
AGTTTTGTCGGGGTAGCCGCTTACGATGCCGGCTGCGGCAGCGGCAGCAACCTCTCCATAGTACCAAGCTTCTTTTGGTACATCCGTAAAACCTGGGTCTTTGGAGGCCGCGGGCGTTTTAAAGGCCCTGTTGAAGAGAGCTGCAAATTCTGCCCGGGTTACCTGACTGTCGGGGCGGAAGCTGCCGTCAGGATAACCGGCGGCTAAGCCCCGGTCGAGCCAGCTTTGAATTTGTGCCTGCGCCCAGTGTCCCTGGATGTCTGATGGAGAAGCCATGGCTTGTAAAGGAACTAAACTGAGAACCATAGCAACTATCATCAGGCTGGCAAAAAATTTAACCCCACCTTTTTTTAATACCATTGTTTTTTCCCTCTTTCATTATAAATGTTACTTATAGACAATGAACCGTTAAAATGTTATAATGAAGCACGGTACAGGTTGCACCTTATGGTGTATGCCTGCTTATCGAGTTCTCCAGAGGCCCCATCTCTGGAGAACTTATTTTTAATAACTATGTATTAAAGTTGTGTATATTTAATAACTTGCAAACAGTTAATATTGTGTTCTTGTGTAAATAGTTTCTTTGTTTGGACTATAAATCCTTCTAATTTTTCTTTTTCCTGGTTTTTTATTTGTTTTTGTCTTATTGTGTTTTCCTGTGGGTATAAGCAAGTGAATCTATTTCTAGCATATCATCCGAGAAGGACATTTTATGTCATTATAAACAAATTATTCTAATGAGAAATAAGTAGCTTGCATCCTTTGAAGATGCTTCAGGACAGTCTCCTTCAGCTCCGGCGGACTCAGCACCTCAACTTCCCCACCAAAACTTAACACCCAGGGAATGACCTCCTCCAGGCCGGCCACCCGGCGGTAAAAAAGTAGAGAGCCATCCGCGCACTCTTTGAGACGGTCAGCCTGATGGCTGTAATACTCTTTGACAAAACGTGCTTTCTGGGGAGTAAACTTTACTTTCATCTCGAAAACTTCTTTGTTTTTGAGAATATGCCAGGAGTGCTTGATGTAATCTGCATAGGAGAAGTTTTTTGCTTTTTCAAAGTATTCCTCGGTAAGAGCAAGGTCTTGAAAGCGGGAAATCCTAAAATCGCGCATCTCGCAGCGTTCTCGGCAGTAGCCGATCAGGTAGTAATGGCGGTTTTTCATAATGATGTGATAAGGTTCTATGTAGCGCTCGCTGACAGCGTCGGAATGAAAAGAATAATAGCGCGCTTTTATAACCCGGCCGTCGGCGATCGCCTGCCCTAATATTTTAAGTATTTTTCCGGGAATTTCTTCCTCGGGGTCCATAAGGAGGTGATCTATTTTTAGCTGATCTTTCAAGTTAAGGATAAATTTTCGATCCAGCCGGGGGAGGCCTTTAATGGATTTAGAAATAATATTATAGGCATCCTGAATGACCGGCAAGGATGACACCGGAGATAACAGTTCTTTGAGGAAGTAAAGGCCGATAAGCTCGCCAATGCTGAAGGGCACGGCTTTCAATTCCAATTTTCTGAGAAAGTAGCGGGTGTCTTTGCCTTTTTTTTCTTCGTAAATTGGAAATTTTGCCATGGAGAGGTTGTTAAGATCGCGGCGCACCGTCCGCGTTGAAACTGCAATACCATCCCTTTGTAGCCTGGCATGTAGCTCTTTGATAGTCAACCCTTCCTGGCACAAGCTTAGCAGGGTAAGTATATAGAGCTGCCGCTCCACCTGTTTGATTGAATTTTTCACGAGGTACCAACCCCCTGGAACAATTAAAGGATAGCATGGCAACAAATATTTATTTAAAATTTTAATTAATATCTTTTATTCATAATCTTTGACTTGTCTTTATAATTTTCCTTCTTTTTTTTAATATTTGTGCTTTTTCTCTGCGGGCAGGAGATATTTGCCTGAAAAGAGAAATAATATAATAGGAATTAAAATGAAAGGGATGGTGTAAATTGGCTAGAGTAGAATTTTGGGGCCATGCTGCATTTAAAATTGTCTCGCCCCAGGGCCGGATCATTTTGATCGATCCCTGGATTAGCGGCAACGAGCTTTGTCCGGTCAAAGTGTCCGAAGTAAAAGATGCCGATTTAATACTTGTTACGCACGATCATTTTGATCATATAGGGGAAGATATTCCAGCCCTGACCCAGCAGACAGGGGCAATTGTTATCGGCCAGCCTGAGGTAATGAGGCTCCTTGGTGACCAGGGGGTAAAAGATGACAACCTTCTAAATGGCGGTTTTGGGATGAACATTGGCGGCACTGTGGAAGTAAAGGGCATAAAGGTAACTATGACGCAGGCGCTTCACACAGCTGGTGCCGGCGCACCCTGCGGCTACATTATTAAACTAGAAGACGGCTATACCATTTACCACGCAGGTGATACGGGTATTTTCTACGGCATGAAGCTTTTGGGTGAGATGTATAACATCGACCTGGCTTTGCTGCCCATAGGGAGCAACTTTGTTATGGATCCCTACCAGGCCGCCACAGCCCTTACTTTGCTTAAGCCCCGCACAGTTATACCCATGCATTATAAAACTTTTCCCATCCTTGTCCAGGATACCGCCCAGTTTGAGGAGCTGGCTGCCCAAAAAGCTCCCCAGGTAAAGGTGGAGGTAATCTCCCCCGGTGAAGTATATAACCGGTGAAGTATATAATATAATGTAGAAAAAAGTAAATTAAGCAAAAAAATTTTAACAGCCGTAGCCTAATGCTGGCTGCGGTTTTTTTATGGAGCACAACAGCTATATGAAAACGAGGTGTAATAGTTGTCTGTCTTGTGGGAACCGATTAAGGAAGGTTTTTTGAAGGCCCTGCAGGTTATTTTAATGCTGGGTAAAATTGTTGTTCCCTTAATTGTCATCATAACCTTTATTCAGCATACCCCCTTATGGGAGGGGTTGGCCCTTGTTTTCCGCCCTATTTTAGGTGTTTTAAACTTGCCGGGTGAAGCAGCCATACCACTTACCCTGGGCTTTTTTGTTAATTTCTATGCAGCTGTAGGCACCATCAGCGCCATGAACCTTTCTGCACGTGAGATTACTACTTTGGCCGTTATGCTGGCCATCTGCCACGAGTTGTTTATGGAATCCGCTGTTTGCCGCTATACGGGCTTGCGCATGCTGACATCCATGGGCATCCGGCTCTCAGCATCAATTTTGTGTGCCCTCTTGCTCAGCCTGGTTTATTATATTATTGGCTAATTATTAGAAAGGTAGTGCTATAATGCCTTACGCGTTGATATTGAAAGAAGCAATACTGCAGAGCGCGGCTACCATTGGTAGAATATCCCAGATACTGATACCGATTATGGTGGTCTTAGAAATTGCTCGCAAGTTTAACTGGTTGGAAAAGCTAGCAGCCAAAATAGAACCTGCTATAAAAATACTAACGCTTCCCCCGGAAGCCGCCTTTCCTCTTCTGGCGGGGTTGGTTTTTGGCCTTATTTACGGCGCCGGCCTTATTATAGATTTTTCCCGCCGCGGTGTTTTAAGCAAACGGGACCTGACTTTAATTGGAGTCTTCTTGAGCATAAATCACGCGCTGGTGGAGGATACGGTTATTTTTGCTGCCCTGGGAGCCAGCCCTTTTATTTTAGTATTTTGTCGCTTTTTGTTAGCTGTTGTCTTTACAAGAACCGCAGCATATCTCTGGGATAAATACAACCTAAAATCCACAGAAGAAGGAGGAAAAACTCCTAATTAAAGCAAAATTCTGTTAAAAACATTTTTTGGTTACAAAAATATTTCTTGCAGTTCTATAATGGTTTTTGTATAATGATTTTTGTTATGTATTTTAATTATTACAATTAATTTTAATTTTTACAAGGAGTAGCACTAATGACTTCTTTTCATAATGACAGCTTGTATATCATAAAAGAAAAAATTGAAGGCCTTAGGAGGGAGTTAAATGAAATTTATATAAAAAAGGGAAGGTACCATAAGGACCTTATTAATAAATCGCGCGAGTTGGACGAGCTTATTGTGGAATACAGCAGGCGTACGGTGGAAAAGAACATTAAGCAATTTCAGCTTGTATAGGAGAGAGCCGGCCCCGGGCTGGCTTTTTTTTATGAGAAAATAGTTTTAATTTAAATCTTAGGGCAGCGGGTGGTGAAGAATAACTGCACACACTGTCTTTTCCGGAGTGAGCTAAGGGGGGAACAAGGGGCTGCAAAGAGGAAGTATTAGGGGCAACGCTCTTGAAGAGGATGCCCCTTATGGGAAGTACATAGTATTATGTTGCATCAGGAAGCAAGAGGGAGACGGGGCAGGAGGAATGTCCTTTTGCCCCGCTTTGTTTTACAAGTTCCACTGCTTCCAGATCATGTCTGCTTCAAATGAGATAGTTCTGTTTTGATATTCATTGGGTGTGTCTTCGGCGAGCCAAATAATGATACTGCCCGGCTCATTTTCCTGGCCGAAACGAACTTGAGAGCCAGGTTCAAACTCTGTATCAGCTACGGCGGCCTTTATGAGCTGGTCAAGGTCTTTTAGCTTCCCTACTTGGCCTGAATTTGGCAAAACATAATCCCACTGCTCGCCAGCTTTTAATTTGCGAACTCTTACCTCGGCCATTACATAATCCCAGATTCCGCTAGAGGGATTTGAGAGAGTTAGGTTAACGTCATCTAGCTTTACGGGGATAGTTCCTTTATTTTCTGCAAACATGGCCAACGACACATTTTTTCCAGGGTATAAACCTGTTATCGTCCAGCTTGCTTTATTGGTGTTGTGTCCGGAATGAGTCGACGTTATATAGGTATCGCCGCCTGTGCCCCAGGTCGCGATGCTGACAAACTTCATATCCACCTCACCGGTTTCTACCGTTGCACTTACTGTTATCGAATCCGTCCAATAGGCGTAGGCCCCGCCGATCAGCCCGAAGGCCAAAATAGCAATCAACGCAATGTACTTAACCTTTTTCATTTACTGTACCTCCTTTAATTTCCCCTTGACAACACTACTTAACCTTTAGAATCTTAATCTTAAACCCTTTACTTTTGTCTTTTCTTCACCTCCTACAACACTACTTTGAACCAGGTTGTTCTGCTGGTGGGAGGTAAAGTCATAAGCTGAAAGTACCAGTTTGTTAATCCTCCGCGCCGAGTTGATGTTTTAATATGTAATAAAGGCCCCCTGGTTTTTAGCTTTATTCTCTTATTTTTCTTTGCTGGTTGTTTTGCCCAGCCACAAGCCGGCTGCCATGAGGCCAGCTCCTAACAGGTAGTAGACAGGAGGCGGGTTTTCACCTGTTTGGGGCAGTGCGGCAGGGGGTTTGCTAACCTTCGGCTCAGGTTCTGGCCCAGGTTCCTCAGGAGTCAGGCCAGGGGGATCCGGTTCAATAATTACTTCTTCTTTAGGCTCAGGTTGCGGTTCTGGCTCAGGATCCGGTTCCAGTTCCGGCTCCGGTTCAGGTTTAGGTTCAGGTTCGGGCAAAGGTTTTTCTCCTGGCAACTGCGGATCGTCAGAAGGTGTGCTGTAACTAAGCTTATTCTTAGGCTGCTCAGGTTGCTCTGGTTTTTCCGGCAAATCACCACTGGCAATAAAGATTACTTTAAAGTCCAGGCGCTGTCCCTGTGTTTCATTGCCGGCTTCTGCCGGGAAGATAAAGGATAAGGTTAGCTGCTGTTTTTCCTGGGCAGGGATAACCCCTATTTTCAGATCTTCAATGTTATTCATAGCGCCGCTGTAATATTGATGGTTGTCGCCTTCAATTTTTAACTGGAAAGTATTAAACAAAATGCTTTCTTCATCTGCCTGCAGGGAAACAGCCAAAGAAAGGTCGCTGCTGCTTTCGTTCTTTAAAGTAATGGTCTTGCTTTTTTCAGCCCCCGGGTACATATTTGCCAGCTCCAGGCGGGTGTCTGCAGGCAGTAGCTTCAGACCCTCTTCTTTGCCTATAAGCTCTATGTTGCTGGAAGCAAAGGCGTAATCCATAGAAAGCATAGCGGTGAGAAGGGAAAAACACATTATGAATCCCAGGATACAGATGACGTAATTCCTTTTTCCCCTCATATCTTTTCTCTCTCCATTTTTTTGTTGGCAAAAGGGGCCGGTGGTGATGCCAGGCCGTTAGTATAGCTGTAAACATAGCTGTCGTTAAAAACCAGAAAACAACTATCCTTTCCTTCTGGATGGTAGTAAAGGATGGGTTTGCCGACCTCATCAGCCACTTTTACCAGGTCCTCAAAAGATTTAACAAAAAGCATTCTTTCAGGGCTCAGGTAAGGCATTTTCTCCTTGCAGATAACTACCCTTTCGCTGTGCTTCTTTAAGATGCGGTATAGTTTTTTTTCTGCCGGGCTTATTTTGGTGCCTTTGCCTTCAGTAAAAACCAGGAAGGACACCAGCAGGGCAGATATTAACCCCGTTGTAATGCTGAAAGCAGTGCGGGCCTGCCTGACCAGGGGCACCGGAACGAACCCGGTGGTAGTGATTTCGTTTGTCCTCTCCTCGGCCATGTTACCTTCCACCGTGAAAACTCTTCCCCTTAAGGGGATAACAAGGGAGGGGGCCAGCTTTTCTGTAAAAATGCCGCTTTCTGTTTCAGTTTCAACATCTATGTTGTAAGTTACCACCAGGTTTAGCTCTTCCGGCAAAAATTCTGTTTCTTCGGTGATATTCTGAGCGAAGGCAGCGTATTCCGCATAAGGAATAATAATATCTTCCTGCAGCTCGTGCCGCCTGCCACGCTGGTAAAAAGTTGTGGGGGGCAGGAGCTCAAAACCTGTTTCCCACACTTTCAACCTCTCGCTGCCGGTGAAGGCTGTGATGGAGGCATCTACGCTGTAAACACCCTGTATTAAAGCTTCTTCCTGGCCGGCAAAGCGGTAGGAGAAGTTGGTTTCAATATAGTCGGTCAGGCTGGCCAGGTAAGCCCTACCCGGTTCTAGCGCCAGCTCAGGGAAAAAGTTGTTTTCCTTAAGATAAACCTGGTAATCTACCACGGCTTCCTGCCGGTAGAGGGTGGCAGTGGTTTCTTCTTCCCTTTCCAGGGGGCTGGCAAAGCCCCACAGCAGGCCTGCCCCGGAGGCCGCCAGAAGAAGGACAAAAATAAGGATCAGTTTTTTTCGTACAGCGGTTTTAATAGTTTTTTTCATAGGTGTCCTTGCACTTCCTTAACAGTAAATATTTATCGCCTGTTTCTTAAAGCAATAGTAATCCAGCCTGCTTTCGGTATAACATAGACCACTTTACCCATTATCTGTTCAGGGTAAACCAGCTCTGTGTCGGGGGAGTTATTGGCGTCTCCCTTGGTTTGGAATGCTTTTATCCCCTGTTCTGTTTCTTTAATGGCTATTACCCTGTGGGTAATGCTTGCGTTTTTTCCCCGGAACTGGATAATATCGTTTTCCATTATCTCCCCGGCAGGCAGCCGTTTGACGATAACAATGTCTCCTGTCTTGATTGCCGGAGCCATACTACCGCTGACGATGGCTGTTGGAAAAATATTGAAAACACCTACGGCAAACCAGATAAGCAGGATGGATAAAATGCTGGTCGTGACCCAGCCTATGGGGTTTCCCTTTTCTTTTTTCCTGTTTTTTTCTGCTTCCTGGATATAAATGTGGTAAACCATTGCCAGGGATAGGGCAGGTACAAATGTGTCCAGCAGCGCCTGGGTCAGCCAGCCAAGATCCGGCAGCACTGGCATAAACCAATGAAAAGCTTGCAGTGTGCCCCGGTAAACAAGAGCCGGTAACGGCCCCCCAAGGAAAGCCAGGTAAGTTGCCAGCGTGCTCTCCGAAAAGGCAGGCAGGCATGTTTTTCCTATAAATTTTACGATTTCTATCTTGCTGCTCAAAGAGTTTAGCCTGGTAAGGGAAAAGGAAAATAAGGCGTAGAGCAGGCTGATAATAATTATTCCTTTTAAAGCTTGTTTTTTAAATATTTTATGGATAAACCAGGAGCGGCTGAACTCAATGCCTGCTGTGGTGGTGCCAAGGTATAATATATTAATTACGATACCCTTGAGGCTTAGCTCATAAGGGCTACTACCAAAACCTTCCAGAAGCCCTGCTGCATAAACTGTCAGCACTCCAGCTAAGCCACTTAAAAAAGCAAGCCAATTAAGCATGGGGCGGTATCTTAGTTTGGCAGCGGGCCTGGGGAGAGACTGGCTGTGAATTAAAACAATAACTGTTCCCCAGAATATACAGGGCAGGACATAGTTTCCCCAAAAGCCCCCTACGGCCCGGCCGTAGATGTAATTGTTCATGACCAGGACCAGGGCAACAAAAGCAAGAAACAAGAGGTATTTTAGGAGCTGGCTTTTTTGTGTTAAACTAACCGGTAAGGCGCTCAAGCTCTACACTCCCGCCCGAAAAGAATTAGTTATACATCTCATTGTCATTAGCGTTGCCCGTAGCATCGTCTGCTTCGTCATGGCTGCTGCTTTCTTCGCTCTCTTCATTTGAACCGCCGGTATTTGTCTCAGGGTTGCTAGAAGTATCGGTGTTATCAGGGCTGGTCGAACCCTGTGTATTATGCTCGCCTGTTGTTTCTGTTTCCGCTGAAGAATCCTCTGCCTCTTTTTCCTGGTTGCTTGCCCCGGGGCTAGCTTCAGCCTGGCTCTCCCCGTCAGGCTTGCTATCATTACTATCTTCCTCATCTTTTTCTATATTTTCTTCAGGGGGGGCTTCCTCAGTTGGTGTTTCTTCCTGATCGCTGCTGCCGGCAGAGCCGGGCTCAGAAGAAGATTCGCTTGCAGGAAATGAAGTAGTCTCCAGCCATTTTCCAGTGCTTATATCTACTTCAATATATAGATAGCCATGCCATGATAATTCTTCTGGTGAGCTATTCCAATGATGATAGAGAATTGGCAATCTATAATTGTAGTCTGTTTTTTCTGCAACATCCCCTATTGAAACATTGATTGTTCCCTGGATGGTGCCGCCGTTTGTATCCAGAAGATCTTGCTCCAGCTTGTTGGTAACAGTTATTTCATTGCTGCGGTAGTTGCTGTCTGCTGTACAGAAACGCACAGGGATGCTTCCCTCGTTGGCCAACGTGTAGTAGAAACTGTAAGAGCTGCCGGGGGCTGCATTACTAATCTCGAGGTAGATAGTGTTGGCATTATCTCTGATCAGGGCGCTGGCACTACTAGCGGTTTTAACTGGCTGCACATGGCCAAATGCAGCTTTTATATTTGCAATAGTTACGGTTGATTCAGCCGTCAAACCATCCTGCCAGCTTGCAATGCTAATTCCTACCAGCCCCATTGATAAGATTAGTAATGATACAAACCCCCATAAACTAAAGTTATATTTCTTTCTTGTTCTGCGTGGACACATTTATTTATAGCCTCCTGCTGATTATTCAGAGGGTAGTATCTTTTCCGTTTTTTTCTGCTTGTCAACCCACAAGTTAAATGCCTTATTAGTTATCTCTCTTTCCTTATTGAGCTTTTCCATTGCCTCACTGATGAGCATGGTGGCTTCCAAATAGCTTTTAAAGGGTTTTTTTTTCCTGGCCATCCAACCAGTAAATCATGCCCTGCCACGTGTTATTCTGCTGGAATTGAATACGGATAAGGAAGCAAGTGCTGTTTATTTTTGATGTATTTTTGATGATATTTTCAGGTTGCATGGCTAATCCCCCTGGAAAAAATAGGTGAAGCTTTACCATTACCCAATATAACAGCAGCCCGTTTTATGAGGGTTATTTGGGGGATCTATATGGATTTTATTAATGGCATCACGGAGTTATGCCAGAATTATTTTTGGGTTTCATGTTTGCCAATTTTTAACATAATAAAAATAAAAAAACCGGTTTTTATCCGGGTTTATGTGGTCTTTGTAATAATTTGGTAATAATAAAGAAGTAAGTTAATAATTACACTGGAAGTTGTAGGGGGAGGATGGATTGAACACTTTCCTGGAGGGCAATATTACTTGTGGGGCGATCCTTTTTAAAGTTTCTGCTAATTCTTTGGAGGGGAACATGGGATTGGTTTAAGTTTGTGTTGCTCAGGATAACAAGAAATTGAAAATCGTTCCAGCGGGTAAAAACATCTCCCTTGCGAAGATTTTTCAGGAGGATGCTCTGTATTTTATTCATTGCCTCCAGTTGTGTGTGAGAAGAAATATTATTAAATTCTTTGGCGGTGAGGCTTAAAAGGGCAAGAGATGATTGCTGGCCAGTTCTTTCGTTCCGGAGTTGTTCTAACTTTAAAACTTCTTGGAACAGCTCAGGATCACAGTAATATGAGCCAGTGCCAGCATAATTTTTTGCCAGGTTTTTCTGAATAGATTTTGGATCCAGGGGGGCGCTCTGCCAACCTTTTTTAATAAGGTTGTAGATCTTTTGCAGAGCAGCGGAGGGCTTAATGCCCAATTCATTGTATAAAGCGGCAGTAATATAATTGTAGTGGGCCAGGGCTTGGCGTGTTTTGCCTTTTTCCAGCAGAGCCTCTATAAACTTTAGATGCAGCTCCTCTTCCCAAGGTTCAATAAGGAAAGCTTTCTCGCAGACTTCAATAATTTTATCATAGCATTTGTTTTTATGAAGAAGGGTTATTAGCTCTAATACGGATTGTAAGTAAAGACGGTTATAATAATTTTTTGTGGGTATAGACC
>JAAZDU010000066.1 GCA_012512665.1 Bacillota bacterium
CCTTCAAGGAGATGCAAAAGCGCTACCCCTTGATTGGGGATGTGCGGGGTAAAGGGGCTATGGTAGCTTTTGAGCTGGTGAAAGATCGTGCCAGCAAGGAACCGGCTCCCGAAGCTGCTAAAATTATCACCCAGGAGTGCTACCAGAAAGGCTTAATTGCTATCTCGGCCGGCATCTACTCCAACGTGATGCGCTTCCTGCCGCCGCTGGTAATCACCAAGGAGCAGCTTGATACGGCCCTTAAGATCCTGGAGGAGGCTGTGGCCACAGCGCAAGAGAAGTTAGAATAAATAAAAACAAAAATAAATATAAGAAGCTGCTTAAAAATTTGTTCCTCCTTGTATCCTTTTATCCCCCGCTCTTTCATTGCGGGGGATTTGTTATTCTTTTGCTAAAGGAATTTAGAACACCAACATAGAAAAGAAGATATAAAACTGGTAAGACTGGTAGGAGTAAGCAGAATAGCACGGTAACGCGAATAGCGCATTCAAGAAAGGTCTGCAAGAAAATGTATCTAGAAAATTTAAACTACCATGGCTTTTGCCGCTTAGATGGCTCAACACAGGCCTCAGAGGCACTGATAAAGCTAAAAGAAAACAATGTATATTATGGCATAGTAGAAAATAAAGGAAAACTGAAAGGATTCGTTACTTTAGATTGCCTGAAAAAACAGCAGGCAGAGTTACCTGTAGAAAAGATATGCCAGCCTTTTAAGGGAACCATTACAGCAGGCACGCCGCTACAAGGCTTAACCCAAAAAGCTGATAAGCAAGTTTTTTTGCTTTGTGATAACTGCGGAAACTACCAGGGTATTGTCGACGTACCCTGCATCCTGGAGTCTCTGGCAGAAGTCTCCCAACAAAACCAGAACCTTATAAAAGAATTGGAGGCGGTGCTGGACGTTACCTCCGAAGAATTGTATGTAACAGACGGCCGGGGAATTACCTTAAGGGCCAGTAAAACCTTTGAAAAAAATTCCGGGGTTCCTGTAGAAGACGTCCTGGGGAAAAACGTCATTGAGTTAGAAAAAGAAGGGGTTTTTCGCCCTTCGGTTACCAAACAAGTCCTTAATCAAAAAAAACGTATAACCACCCTGCAAAAATATAAAAATGGCAACGAAGTTCTGGTTACCGGTATACCTGTTAGCGATAAATATGGAAATATATTTCGTGTGATAGTTAAATCCCGCCAAACTGCAGAATTAAGCCAGCTTAAATCTCAAATTCAAGAGCTGGAAGAGCTAAAAGCGCAATACTATAGGGAATTTACAAGCTTGCAAAGCGAACAGTTCAGTACAGAAAATATTGTGGCCCAGAGTCCTTCCATGGTTAAATTAGTCAATACCGCCCGCCATATTGCAGGCGTAGATTCGACTGTACTTATATTAGGGGAAACAGGAGTAGGGAAAGGGGTTCTTGCCCGTTTTATACATGAACACAGCCCCCGCCAAAAAAACCCTTTTATTGTCATTAACTGCGGCGCTATCCCTGAAAACCTTTTGGAAAGCGAACTTTTCGGTTATGAACCAGGTTCTTTTACAGGTGCCCACCGCCACGGCAAGCTGGGTAAAATAGAACTGGCCAATAACGGCACTCTTTTACTGGACGAAATTGGAGACCTGCCCTTATCACTTCAGGTAAAGCTTCTCCATGTCATTGATGAAGGCTCTATAACACGCATCGGCGGCTCCAAGGAAATAAAGCTAAACGTACGCTTTATAGCTGCCACCAATCAGGATTTGGAGGCAATGTTAAAGGAAGGACGCTTTCGCAAAGATCTGTTTTACCGCCTTAATGTCTTGCCCCTGGAAATTGCACCGTTAAGGGAGCGGAAAGAAGATATAGTCTTCCTAACAAAAAAATTTTTAGAAAAATATAACAAACGGTACAGAAAAAACAAGTCTATTAGCTCTGTAACCCTCAGCTACCTGCAAAACTACGAATGGCCAGGAAATGTAAGAGAGCTGGAAAACCTTATAGAGCGCCTGGTAATCGTAACTGCCTCGGATACACTGGAGCCGCATCACCTGCCCGAATATCTGCGCATATCCACTTTTCCTGTCCAGGGTGTAGATGATGAGCTATACAATATAACCCCTTTGGAAAAAATTAAAAATGACCTGGAAAAAGAAATACTGGAAAAACTATACCGCCAGCTTAAAAGCACCTACAAAATGGCTGAGCTTCTAAAAATAAACCAATCTACAGTGGTGAGAAAACTTAAAAAATATAATATAAAAAGGGAGGCAAATAATAAATGAAAAAAACTATATCTGGTATCTCATTAGAATTTGTTCAGGGTAATATCGCCAAGCAACCTGATGTCGATGCTGTGGTCAACGCGGCCAACGCCCAGCTCCGTACAGGAGGCGGGGTGGCAGGGGCAATTCACCGGGCCGCTGGCCCGGGCCTGGAGGAAGAATGTCGCCCCCTGGCACCGATACGCCCCGGGGAAGCTGTTATCACAGGAGCACACAAGCTTCCCAACAAACACGTTATTCACTGCCTTGGGCCTGTTTACGGTGTCGACAAACCCGAAGATAAACTGCTGGCCAACTGTTACCGCAATGCCTTGCAACTGGCGGAAGAAAAGCAGCTGCAATCCATAGCCTTTCCGGCTATCTCCACGGGAGCCTTTGGTTATCCCAAGGAGGAAGCCACAGAGGTATGCCTAAAAACTGTAGTCGAAATGTTGCCCAAGCTAAAAAGCATTAAAACAATACGCTTTGTCCTGCGCAGCCAAAAAGATATAGAACTTTATAGCAAAGTGCTGTCCACCCTCACAGAGTAAGCAGCCGATAAAGAGAGCTAAACTTTTTGTATAATATCCTTGATTTATGAAAAGATAATAATGTTTAAGAACTACTAGAGGAGGGACAGCAAAATGCCCATTAACAAGCAGGAGCTGCAGAACTTAAGACACCTCATCGGCTCCCACGAAACATGTGCCAATAAACTAGAACAGTACGCCAAGCAGTGTTCTGATCCCCAGTGCAAGCAGATGTTTCAGCAGTCGGCACAGTCGGCACGGCAAACCAAACAAAAACTACTGTCATTTTTAGATTAAAAGGAGTGTAAGTGTTCATGCAGGTACAAGGTCAGATGCAGGATAAAGATATGGTTAATGACATCCTCTCCACGATTAACTGCAGCCTGGTAAATTACGCCACATCAATTGCCCAATCCTCAGACCAGAACTTAAGGCAGACTCTGCAGCAGATTAGAAATGCGGACGAACAATTCCAGTACCAGCTTTACAAGATGGCGGAACAAAAAGGCTTTTACAAGCCTGCAGAGCAGGCAAGCCCGCAGGAAATCCAACAGGTAAGATCTATTTTTACCGCAGCTACTACCGCAGGTGCTACCATATAAATTGCTAATTATTAAAACAAACAGCCTGACAAAAACGCCCTGCCAGGGCGTTTTTCCTATTTTTATTTTAAATAATGAAAATTTACTATATAAGTAGCTGCCTTTTCTTTGCTAATAAGCAATAATTATTTTGCATAAACAACCAGCACTTCCCTTCTACCCCAGCGGTAAGCCTGTCCGAGCGCTTCACGTCCGTTTCCCATATAAATATCAATAGTGTGCCCTCTTATCAGGCCGCCCGTATCTTCGGCCACCCGCCAGCCTACACCGTCAATGTAAAGGCGAGAACCCAAAGGTATAACCTTCGGATCAACGGCCACGGTTCGCCCCGCTTTAGGTACAGTCATAACAGCCGTAAGGCCGTCCCCATTTCCACAGGACATGGTATATGCAGTAGCTTCAAATGCCTCAACGCGCCAGGTCTCAAGCCAATCCTCCATCATCTTGTACAGCTCTTCTTTTTCCTGGCGCAAGCTCTTCACTTCCTGCAGCAGCTCCAAAGTAGCCCTTAGCTGCTGCTGCTGTTCCTCCATTTCTTTTCTTAGCTCCGCAATTTTTAGCTCAGTAGCATAATTGACCCTGTAAATAATTAATCCTTCACCCAGAAAAAGACAAAAAACCAATAAAAAAACAATAACAATACCCCTTAAGCTCATTTTTCCTCTCCCTTTTTCCAAGTACGGCCTCTTCCTCAAAGCGTTTTTTAGAAGCTAATTTTTTAGTATGGCTTTATTTCTGGCCTTTTATGCACATCATAGTAAAATCTTCTTTTGCCGTGGAAAAAGGTTACTGCTATAATATTATTGTAAACTTATTATGTTGACTTCGCTCCGGTATATACATGCAGTAGCTAAAGGAGTACGGTATGAAGATCGTTGGCTTCAAGAAAATTATCTTTAGCCTGGTCATACTTTTTCTAGTAATACATTTTATAAACCCCTTTCTTTTCTCTACAGGTGTTTTTGAATTTGACATTAATTTAAAGCTAGTTGGAAAGGGGAATACAGTCCTCCATATCCCGCCGCTGGGGACAGTAAGCTCCAAGACTCATTTTCCCCCTGTAGATATTCACCTTACCTTGCGAAACATCAATTTGGAGCAACTTGAAGTATTTACCAGGGAATTGTCGTCAGGAAACCAGAACTGGCCTGAGATAATGCTCCCAAAAATAAAAGAAGCTGTGTTCACTTATTTTCTCTACCTGCTGATCCTAGCCTTCTTCCTGGGGGCAACCAGCTTCCTGCTCTTATCGTACCGCAGCAGGCAAAAAAGAAATATGCTGTTAGGCGGGCTTATAAGCGGGGGGATAAATTGTCTGGCAATAGGGCTGTTACTATTTTCAATTTTTTTCTCCTACAACATCAAGGCTTTTTCCGAAGCTCAGTATGAAGGTATCCTGGAAGCAGCCCCCTGGGTGATGAGTGCATTTGATGAGGGGCCGGCAGTTATTAAAAACTTAGGCTACCAGTTTACCGAGGTAATCGACAATATATCTATCCTGCAAAAGGAAGTGGAAAGCAATTTACTGCTGCAGGAAAATCAGGAAACCTTGAAGATACTGCACGTTTCTGATATTCATAATAATCCAGCTGCTTTTGAGTTAATCCTCAAAGTTGTAGACGCTTTTAATATAGACTTAATTATTGATACAGGAGATCTGGTAGATTACGGGACAGCGCTTGAGATGGAAATATTTACTGACTTTTTTAACAGCATCAATATACCTTATATTTTTGTCCCTGGAAACCACGAATCTCCCACTGCAATCGCTGCACTCAAGGCCATAGAAAATATAACAGTCCTGGAAGAGGGCGTCGTAGAAGTAGCCGGCATAAAGGTCGCCGGCATAGCAGATCCTCTCTCCTCCCTGCCTTCCATGAGCGGCACCGATGACGATTTAGCAGAAAAAGTAGCGCAGCAATTAAAAGAATTGGTAAATAACAGCGAAGGGGTGGAGATTATTGCTAACCACAACCCAGACTATTTTAAATACCTTAGAGAAGGCGGCAACTTTCTTTTAGGCGGCCATACACATACTCCCTATATCAAATCCAGGAATGATTATATTGAAATAAATGCCGGCACAACGGGATCCTCCGGCATCAGAGGCTTAAACCAGCTGGATGTTACTTTTAGCCTTGTCCTTATCACCATGCAGTATTCACCGGAAGAAAAAAGCTTATACCTCCCCTCTTCAGCTGATATGATAAAAGTAGAAAACTTTCCTTTTATTTACAGCTTTGAAAGGCATAACTTAAGGAATAACACTTAGCCTTTTAACGCAAACTTTTGCTAGCATATCTTAAATGTCTTCACCACCAACAGCTTCAAAGCCCCTGGCCCAGCCCGGACAGTCATATGTTTTTTAAGGCAAGGACCTCTTTAGCGGGAGTGCGGTCACCGCTGCAGCTTATCCTGCGCGGGGCATCGAAAAATAATAGTTTAAAACCAAACCTTAGATAAAGCTCTACCACCCTGGGGGTAGCCTGGTTGGAGAGCGCTGATGGCCCCGGGTGCGAAGCCAGCCACCGTGCTAGGCGCACCTGGTCATCCCAGGTAAAACCCTGCTCTGCATACTGCGTAAAATCCACATCATAAGGGGGATCTGCATAAATAAAGTCATACCGCTTTAATGATAACTCTTCAAAATCCTGGCTGCTAAAAACCCAATTTTTAAAAACATATTTATACATAGTAAAGTCCCTTTGGTATTTAATTTTTTTGTACTTACCAAAGGGGACATTAAAAAAGCCCTTCTTGTTAAAGCGGCATAAACCATTATAGCCTGTCCTGTTTAAATAATAAAACAGCTCGGCAGCCTCTTTTGTGTTGCCTTTTTTGTGTTTTAACAGGTGGTTAAACCGCTTCCGGTGTTGATAATAAAGCTCTTCATTGTTTTCCAGCTCAATTTCAATAGAAAAACCTTTTTGCAGCCAGCTAAAAAAGTTTATGAGGTGCTGGTTAATGTCATTCACAAGGGCTTCACCTGGCATTAAACCCAGCGTTACAGCAAGGCCGCCGCAAAAAGGCTCAACAAGACGGCGATTCCTGTGTTTTTCCCATATAGGCTTTAAATGCGGAATAAGCCACCTTTTACCCCCAGCCCATTTAAGGGGAGGTTTTATAGATAACGTATCCATGGTACTTTTATTATACTTTTAAACCGCTTTAATTTCCTGTATAAAATAGGCAAAAATATTTTTATTCCGTTTAAGATATAACTTTTGATTAACTATTTGTCCACCTCTTTGGACAAGTCATTTCTTTCCTGCCTTAATTAACCTTTCCTTCTGGCTTAAGAAATAAGGCTCGCCGCGCTGAAAATGGAAAATCCATAACCGCTCACCTTGTTCCCACCAAATTTAGATGAGGCTAAATAAATATGAATAGCATTGGTGATCAGGCCCACTCCGATGCCGTTGAGAATAAGCCCTGATACGATCATGGCATAATTTTGGGAAAGGGCAAGGATTAAATCGCCGCATAAGGCGATACATCCGCTGAATACCGCTACTTTTCTGAAGCTGAAGGCGTTCAGCAGCCGTGCGCAGAACAGAGAAGTTATGGCCAAAAAGACAAGGTTAATGGACATAGGGATAGAGCCGGCCAACTCTCTTGGGATGTCTATACCCTCACCCACGAACCTCAATATATATACCGGCAGGAAAGAAGTAGCCATGTTGAATGCAACAAAGGTGATAAACACCAAAAAACGCACCAGGTGAAGAGGAACTGCCTGCTTGTTTTCCTGAACTTCCTCTTTGTACTTGCTGCACAAGTCGATAAAGGAGAAAATCTCGCTGAAAACAAAGAGGATCACAAGGATGATCATGATCAAGGGGACAACTATGGCACGAAGCATCTGGTTGACACTGCTATCCAGGACATCGGAGAGGGTGCCCACCTCGACTACCCCGATCACCTTGCCATCGTTGTCGTAAATGGGTGCCTTGACATAGATGTATGGGCCCGTCTCGCTGACGGTGCTGCTCAACAGGACCTCGCCGGTATCGTATACTCGGTGGACCTCAGCGGCCTCGGCATCAAACAGGGGAAAATACGCCCCGATAGAGCTGTCTATATAGGCAATTGCATAGGCCTCATCGCTTTCACGCTTGAGAATATTGCAGTACATATCATCGCTGTAGGAGTAATTCTTGTCAATAGTGCTGGTAGGAGTTTTTTATAATCATCGTTCATGTAATCTCTTGGGGTTTTAATGGCCTTGAGGGCTTCAATATCGGTGGTGTTGCTGACAATCTGCGCCGACATTTCCAGCTTGTTAAGGATCTCGTCCTGATATATCGTTCGGAAGTCGACCATCAACTGGCCGACAATGATAGCCATCACTATGAGGACAGAACTAGCGACTAGAACTCCTGTGCGGCCGGTTTCGCTATATTTGAAGGTGACAGCAACAAACAGGATACGCAATAACACATAGAGCGCGGCTAAAGCTGCTAAAATCAACACCAGGTAGAATGACCTCTCTTGTATGAGCACTTCCTTGCCCTTTTCAAACTGATAAACAATCCTGCATAAAGAAAAATTTGAAAGGGCCCACCTCCAAGATGGCTAAAGGGGTACGGACCATTAATAAGCCAGATGTATCTTTCATAGCTGCCGTGAATAAACCAGTAAAGGATGGCCGGGCTGAGGATAAAAAGAAAGCTCAACCCCAGCAGCAAATCTGAGAGACAGGATTTTAGCGCCTGCACCTCTATCATAACCTCCTTGCCCTGAAGTATCATACCATATATATCCAAATATATCCAATAAGAAAAATATATCTCGCCCCGGCAAAAAACAAGCGGTGGCAGCACAAAGAACGCTGCCACCGCTATCATTAATTGAAATAATTTTATGGATGCGGTTATTTTTATTCATAGCTGAAGCAATATCTATGCGGTATATTTCCACCTGACCAGCCTGCGGTTAATAAACACTGCAAAACAGAGA
>JAAZDU010000067.1 GCA_012512665.1 Bacillota bacterium
AAGTTGCCCCTAAGCATCTCCTCCGAAATGCCGTCTTCCAGCCTTTTTTGGATGACACGCCTGAGGGGCCTGGCGCCATAAGTGGGATCAAAGCCTTCTTTTGCCAATAGTTCCTTGGCCTCAGGTGTTACATCCAGGCTCAGATCATATTCAGCTATTCTTTTGGCCAGTTCGTCTAACAATATATCAACAATCTTTTTGATATCCTCTTCTGTCAGGGAGCGGAAAACAACGATATCGTCCACCCTATTTAAAAACTCCGGCCGGAAAGTGCGTTTTAAATCATCCATGAGGCGCTCCTTCATCTCCTCATAGCCTTTTCCCGGACTGGGGCTGGTAAAGCCCACGGCAGGCTGCTTCTTAATAAAGCTGGCGCCTACGTTGGAGGTCATGATGATCACCGTATTGCGGAAATCCACAGTGCGCCCTTTACCATCGGTTAACCTCCCATCTTCAAGCACCTGGAGCAGAATATTGAAGACATCGGGATGAGCCTTCTCAATCTCGTCCAGCAGCACAACGCTGTAGGGCTTGCGGCGCACCTTCTCCGTCAGCTGCCCACCTTCTTCATAACCGACATAACCGGGAGGAGCACCTACCAGGCGGGAAGTTGTATGTTTCTCCATGTACTCCGACATATCCAGCCTGATCATAGAATCTTCGTCTCCAAATAAAGCCTCGGCCAGGCTGCGTGCAAGCTCTGTTTTGCCTACTCCTGTAGGACCGAGAAAGATAAAGGAACCAATGGGGCGCTTGGGATCTTTCAGGCCGGCTCTTCCCCGGCGGATGGCTTGGGAAATAGAGCGCACGGCCTCTTCCTGGCCAATAACTCGCTGGCGCAGTATCTCCTCCAGCTTTAATAATCTTTCCGATTCTTCCTCGGTCAGCTTCTTGACGGGAATTCCTGTCCAGGAAGAAACAATGTGGGCAATATCGTCAGCGGTTACCACGGCCTTGTGGGAGGCGACTTTTTTCTGCTCCCATTTCTTCTTCAGTTCATCCAGCTTGGCCTTAAGCTGCTGCTCCTGGTCTCTCAAATGAGCGGCCTGCTCAAATTCCTGGCTCCTGACAGCTGATTCTTTCTCCTGGCGCAGGTTGTGCAGCTTTTCCTCCAGCTCTTTCAAATCGGGTGGCGCAGTGTAATTTCTCAGGCGCACCCGTGAAGCAGCTTCGTCAATTAAATCAATAGCCTTATCAGGTAGAAATCTATCAGTAATATAGCGGTCGCTAAATTTTACCGCCGCTTCCAAAGCTTCATCGGTAATTGTAACCCTGTGATGTGCCTCATAGCGGTCTCTTAAGCCTTTTAGTATAGCCAATGATTCCTCTTTGGTGGGCTCTCCCACCATAATGGGCTGAAACCTTCTTTCCAGGGCAGGGTCTCTTTCAATATGCTTGCGGTATTCATCCAGGGTGGTAGCTCCCACACACTGCAGCTCACCCTTAGCCAGGGCAGGCTTTAAAATGTTAGAGGCGTCTATGGCACCCTCTGCGGCTCCTGCACCCACAATGGTATGAAGCTCATCAATGAAGATAATCACATTTCCTGCTTGCTGCAGCTCCACCATCAGTTTGCGGAGCCTTTCTTCAAATTCGCCCCGGTACTTAGTTCCTGCCACCACAGCTGCCAGCTCTAGCGTCACTACCCTCTTATCCCGTATAGTTTCCGGCACATTTCCTTCCACTATGCGCTGGGCCAGCCCTTCAGCAATGGCTGTTTTACCCACACCAGGTTCTCCAATGAGGCAGGGGTTATTTTTAGTGCGCCGGCTCAGCACCTGGATAACCCTCTCAATTTCTTTCTCTCGGCCGATAACAGGGTCAAGCTTGCCTTCTCGGGCCAGCTTGGTCAAATCCCTGCCAAAGGCATCGACAGTAGGAGTTTGCGGCGATGGTTTGGCAGTATGGACACTGCCTGCCTGGCTCTCCCCTCCCAAAAGATTAATTACTTCCTTGCGGGCATTTTTTAAATCAATGCCTAAATTTGATAATACCTGGGCGGCTATACCCTCACCTTCGCGCAGCAAGCCCAGCAGAAGGTGCTCTGTGCCTACATAGTTATGGCCAAAATTCTGCCCTTCTTCAATAGCGAGCTCAATTACTTTTTTAGCCCTGGGGGTATAGCTTATGCCCTGCACGGGCCCCTTATCACCTTTGCCTATAATTTTTTCCACTTCCTGTCTAACTTTGGGAAGTTCAACACCCATATTCTGCAAAGCGCGGGCAGCGATGCCGGAACCTTCCCGCACCAGACCCAAAAGAATATGTTCTGTGCCAATAAAATTATGGCTTAACCTCTTTGCTTCTTCCTGGGCCAACACCAAAACCTGTTGTGCCCTTTCTGTAAATCTACCAAACATAAACATGGTAATCCCTCCTCCTATCTTTTCAACGTACAGTTGTTTTTTCAAATAGCAGTCGTTAATTTGTTTTTAAATACTTTTGCGCCTGAATTGCTCTTTCCAGGTCTCTTTCATAAGAGTTTAATTCTTTTCCTTTTAGTAGCTGCAAGCAACCTGGGCGGGCAAGAACCATCAGTTCATTTAATGTTTGCCTGCTGATTCCGTCTAGAAATTTCAGGTCAACGCCCAGGCGAATATCCGATAAAAGCTGCATCATCTCCTTAAAGTTTATGAGGCGGGCATGTTTCAGGATGCCTAAAGCCCTCCCCGCCCTGTCCTCCAGCTTTTCCCTTCCCTGGTTGAGCAGAACTTGGCGTGCCTTTTGCTCCTGTAAAATGAGCTGCCTGGTTACACTAGAGAGGTTGTGCAAAATTTCTTCTTCTCCCTGCCCGAGCGTAACCTGGTTGGATACCTGGACCAGGTTGCCGACAATATCGCTTCCTTCGCCATAAAGGCCCCTGATACAAAGCCCTACCTGTGTAACAGCAGATAAGAGGCGGTTGATTTGCCTTGTAAGGGCCAGCCCGGGAAGGTGCAGCATCACTGATACCCTCAAACCCGTCCCTACATTTGTAGGGCAGGCCGTAAGATAGCCAAGGTTTTCGTCAAAGGCATAGTCCAAATTTCTTTCTAAGTGATCGTCCCAGAGGGAAGCTTCTTCCCAGCAGCGATCCAGCTGTAAGCCCGGAAGAAGACACTGGATACGCAGGTGATCTTCTTCATTAACCATAATGCTGATAACCTCGTCCTCCCGCAGCAAGAGAGCAGCATGGCGATATTCTTTGGCAATATGGGGACTGATCAAGTGTTTCTCTACCAGCACCTGGCGCTGCAGGGAAGAAATATCATGGAGCTTTAAAATGCTAAAAGAGCTAAACTCTTTATCCCTGGCCAAAAGCTCTTCCACTTTGTTTAAAACGGCTTCTCGCTGGCTGTCGCTGGCCAGGGAGGGAAAGGGCAAATCCTTCAAGTTGCGGGCAAGCCTAACCCTGCTGCTGATAACAACCTCGGGTTCAGGCCCCGTTCCTTCCATCCATTTACTGGCTATCATTCTTCTCCCCTCCCCCAGCCTGGATTTTTTCTTCTAACTGCCTGATGGTATCTCTCAACCTGGCTGCCTCCTCGAATTCTTCCCTTTGTATACAGCCCTGCAGCTCATAGCGCAGAGACTCTATTTTTCTTTTCAGTGAGAAATATTTTCCTGCCCGCTTTGGTATTTTACCCACATGCTTGTGGTTACCATGAATGCGGCGGAAAAGGGGACCTAGGTAATCGGAGAAAGTGCTATAACATTCTTTACAGCCAAACCTTCCTATTTGCGAAAACTGGGTATAGGTCAGGCCGCACCTCGGGCACTGTAATTTGGCAGG
>JAAZDU010000068.1 GCA_012512665.1 Bacillota bacterium
ATCAACGGCCCCATCTTTGCCCTGCTTGCCCTGGACAGCGGTAATTACGCCATACCGGAAAATCCCGCTGCGGCGGTTCAGGCTACGCGAGATATGTATGTAGATGAAATCCTGCGCCGGCAGCTTCCCGACGGCGGCTTCTCCCTCTTGGGCGGCAGCGGAAGTGCCGCGGGTGCCTATGCTCAGGCGGACCCGGATATCACTGCCATGGCCCTGCAGACCCTGGCTAAATACCAGGATAGGGCTGATGTAAGAAGGGCAACGGAAAGGGCTCTCGCCTGTTTGTCAAGGTTGCAAAACGACCGCGGCGGCTATACCACATGGGACGAGGATAATGTGGAAAGCGTGGCCCAGGTCATCGTGGCGCTGGCGGAGCTGGGAGTTCCTTTGGACGACCCGCGCTTTGTGAAAAACGGCAGAACGCTGCTGGATAACCTCCTGAGCTTCTACCTTAAGGGGCAGGGCTTTCGCCACACCGCCGGCGGCGGAGAGAGCGACCTGATGTCCACCGAGCTGGCCTTTTGCGCGCTGGTTGCTGCACAGCGGGCAAAGGAGGGCAAAAGCAGCCTGTACCGTATGGTGGAGAGCATACAGCCTGAAACCCCTCCCCGGCCCCGGGAGAATGGTGGCGTAGGATTGCCCGGCAAGCATGCCGATGTCAAAGCCATGCCCATGATCTATCCGGGCAAAAGCTTTGCTGATATCGGCAACCATGCGGCTCGCTCTTCCATTGAAGCCCTGGCGGCGCGGGGCATCATCAGCGGCAAGAGCGAAAAAACCTTTGATCCCGATGCCACCATGACCCGTGCGGAGTTTGCTGCCATCATCGTCAGGGGATTGGGCCTTACCGAAAAGGCTACCGATGTTTTTGCCGACGTTCCGGCGAACAGCTGGTACGCAGGTGCTGTAGGCTCGTCTTATAGCTATGGCATTGTAACCGGAACCGGCCCCTCAACCTTTAATCCGAACGGGAATATTACCCGCGAGGAAGCCGCTGTTATGATAGCCAGGGCGGCAAAGCTAGCAGGCCTGGATACCTCCCTGGCCGACAGCGAGCTGCGGGATCTCCTGGCTCAGTTTGCGGATCACAGTTCTTCCTCCGCCTGGGCACGACCCTCCCTGGCCTTCTGCTATCGGGAGGGCATTCTCCCCCGGGAGGATATTGAGATCCGGCCGAAAATACCCATCAAACGTTATGAGGTGGCTGAAATGCTGTTTAGGATGCTGGAAGCGGCCAATCTTTTATAAAGAAAAAATGCTCAAAAAAATTTATAAAAACCCTGAATATTACAGTCTCAGGCAACCCTTAAAAAGGGTTGTTTTTTTGATAAATTTGTAGAGAAAATTCTAAAATTGGAGGAATATACAAATATTATGACGAATTATAGAGGAGGGAATCTTTCCTTTATAAAAAGTGGAGGTGGCTAAATGGGCGGACGCCTTGAGTTTGTAACTTCTTACGAGGAAGTCAAAAAGAACATCGTTCAGTTTAACGAAGGATTTGGAGCAAAGGACCGATATTTTAAGCCAATTAAGCCTGTTTAAGCACTGGTATTATATTAAAGAGATTGATATGTTTGGCCCAAACAAGTATATTGGGTACAAGGAAATTAATACCTCCAAGTATAACAGGGGGTATGGGCTGGATGGAAGAGATACGGAAAGGGTATTGCAGCAATGGTTCAGGCAATTGGCAAAAGGCTCAGGGGAAGAGATGGAACTTAAACGACAGCTTGAAATTTTACTCGGCAGCTACGGGAAAAAGCTAAGAAGCAATTGCTTGCATCCACGTTGAGAGGCAGGAGTAACAAAAAGCTAACGGTAAGCCGGTTGTTTAGCTCAGTGTAAACAGCGTGTTCTCATGAAACGTATTCAAAAGCTTAAACATTTTAGGAGGTTTGCTTTCTAATGCTTAAGTTGCTGCATACAAGCGATTTGCACATCGGCATGAAATATAATGGCTATCCTGAATATATCAAGGATGAACTGGTCGGAGCCAGGTTCAATGCGCTAAAAACACTTGTTGCAAGGGCCAATGAGGAGCAGTGCCGCCTTCTTGTTATAGCCGGTGACTTGTTTGAAAAAACAACCGTTCCCCAAAATGATGTTGAAAGAGTCATAAAGATCCTTGATGCTTTTGCAGGGGACTGTATTCTTGTCCTTCCAGGGAATCACGATTTTGACAACGGCCTTGTAGATTTGTGGAATATTTTTAAAAATAATGCTTCCGAAAAGATCCTCCTCTTAAATGAGAATCGCGTTTATCATCTCCAGGCCTCCCATGACTTGGACCTGGCCGTCTATCCCGCTCCCTGCAACAAAAAACATGGTGAGGAGAACAATCTCAAATGGATCGGCAAGCTGGCGGGCAGGCCTCAAGCTGCCTGGCATTTAGGTGTTGCGCACGGTGCTTTGGAGGGATTATCCCCCGATCTAAACGGAAAATATTTCTATATGACGATGCAGGAACTGGAAGCCCTTCCCATTGATTTGTGGCTTTTAGGGCACACTCATCTTCCTTTTCCGAAGCAGGCATCTGTTAGCGGAAACAGGATATTTAATGCAGGTACCCCCGAGCCAGACGGCATGGATTGCCCCCATAAAGGCCACGCCTGGATCATTGAAATTGACGAGGAAAAAAATGTACAAGCCCAAAGAATAGACACGGGCACTTTTCAGTTTATCGATACCGAATTTACCTTAGATAACGAGGACTCTTTCCGTGAAATGAAAAAGCGCTTTTTAACGAAAGGCTGCGAAAAAAACCTTCTTTGCTTAAAAATTAAAGGCCGCATCGATCGGCAGTTGTTCATCAAAAAAGAAGAATTTTTCCAGGAGCTTTCCGAAAAATTGGCTTACTTTAAATTTGACGATTCAGACTTAGGCTTTAAAATTACCGATGATGTTATCGATAAGGGATTTACCAGGGGATCCTTCCCCTACCAGCTTTTAAGC
>JAAZDU010000069.1 GCA_012512665.1 Bacillota bacterium
ATTGTATATTGATTAATTTTAATTTAGCTAATAATGAATAAATTCATCAATAAAATACATCAAAATAAGTTAACAAAATGAGATATACTAAAAGCTAATACCTTATACCGATAAAGCAAAAATGCATCGTAATTATAAAAGCTATGCACTCCTGCATTAAGAACTATCCCTTTCAGCTGATTAGATTTAGCATCTTTTGACATGCCTTTTTTCTTCTCTTACTAACTAAAATATTTCCGGAGGACTTCCCAGAACTGCTTTTAATTGATAAAATTGTGGTAACTAAACATCTAGACAGGCTTTATCTAAATGTTCTGGTAAGGAGATGGATGTGTGTTTTCTAGAAGCACTCTTTTGGTGGGCGCTGCTCTTTTTTTGTTAATGCTGCTGGCAGGCTGCCCGGCTCTCCAGGAAGAGATGAGGGGAAACGGGGCACCACAAAATAAAATTATAATTAGTAATTCCCAAGATAACACCACTGCCCCGTGTGTAGAAAAGGATTGTGAAGATGACCTAGAAGATACAATCTCTTTTGAAATTGCAGCCAGGGAGGTAAAAGCCAATGAAGCGGGCCAAGTGATGATACTGATGTATCACGACATCGGCCAGCCGGAGGGGGAATGGCGAAGAACTCCTGAAAATTTTCGTAGAGACCTGCAGAACCTTTACAAAGAGGGCTTTCGCCCAGTATCTCTAAATAATTACCTGG
Organism: Bacillota bacterium; assembly: GCA_012512665.1. Taxonomy (GTDB): domain Bacteria; phylum Bacillota; class Dethiobacteria; order DTU022; family JAAZDU01; genus JAAZDU01. The sequence continues at coordinate 710 of JAAZDU010000069.1, forward strand.
AGGGGAAAATAGATATTCCCGCCGGTACTTCTCCTGTCATCATCACTTTTGATGACGGCCATCAAAATCAGTTCAACTTCCTGAAAGATAGTAGCAACAACCTCTTACTGGATCCTGATTGCGCTGTCGGCATTATGGAAGCTTTTAGTCATCAACACCCCGACTTTGAGCCGCTGGCCACATTTTATGTGTACTACCCCCTGCCTTTCCGGCAAAAAGAGCTGATTGAAGATAAATTTCGTTTTCTGATAGAACTGGGAATGGAAATAGGCAATCATACCTATAGCCACGAAAACCTTCGCCATATACCAGCTGACAAAGCTGTTCAAGAACTGGCCTTGCACCAGGCAGAAACTGAAAAGTACTTGCCCGGTTATACTGTAAGAACCCTTGCCCTGCCTTATGGCGCCTACCCCCAACAAGAAGAAGTTTTGCACAAAGGCCTCTTTCAGGGCATTTCCTACCAAGTAGACGCTGTCTTACTGGTAGGTTCTAACCCTTCCCCTTCACCCTTTAATAATAATTTTAATCCGATGCGCCTACCACGTATAAGGGCAAGTGAAATGAATACTGAAGGGGTAGGCCTCTATGACCGGCTGGCATACTTCAAAGATAATCCCCAAGAACGCTATATCAGCGATGGCAACCCCCATACCGTAACCGTGCCCGATAATATGATAGACCAGGTCAACCTAGAAGCTTTAGGAGACAGGGAACTGGCCGTTTATAAGAGCACCAGTTAATGCAGGTATTTGCCAGCATCTTCAGGGTTAATTTTGGGATGAAGCGCAGCATTCAGGGCACCTGCAATAAGGCGGGAAACATCGTTTATATAGGTATCTATCTCTTTTGGAGTTACCATAAGATTGCCGTAATAGGGGTGCAGCGCATTACTTATAAACCTCCTTTTTGTTACCATATCCATTCCCTGGAACATATCTGAAAAAGGAGAGCGGGCATACTGTTGCTTAAAAGAATCTAGCAGCAGGTCAATGCTGTCCCCTGTAATAGTTACGGCATCCACAACTGTAGGTACTCCCAGGGCAAATACCGGAACCCCTATGGTTTCTTTATTGATTCCCATGCGGCGGTTACCCACACCTGACCCAGGAGAAATACCTGTATCGGACAACTGAATGGTAGTGTGCAATCTATCCAAGCGCTGAGCTGCCAGAGCATCAACAGCTATAATAAAATCAGGCCGAACTTTTTCAACTACGCCCTGCAAAATTTCTCCCGTTTCTATCCCCGTTACGCCCAGTACGCCCGGAGCCAGGGCACAGACCGGGCGAAAACCGTCCCCAAGTATTTCGGGCTTGTATTGGAGAACATGGCGGGTCACAAATAATCCCTCTGCTACCAGGGGCCCCAGGGCATCAGGAGTCACCTCGCGGTTGCCCAACCCTAGCACCAGTGCGGTCTGGTTATCCTGAAAATTTATCATCGCCTGGATCTCCTGTGCCAGTGCCTGGCTCACCTCTTCCTGTAGAGGAGTATTTTTTTGCCTTAAACCTGGCACCTCCAACGTAACGTAGTTGCCCATAGCTTTACCTAACCGTTGGGCAGCTAAAGGGGTGCTGATTTTAACCCGGCTTATTTTAATATCCCCTTTCTGCTCCTCCTGTAGCTGAACCCCGGGAATTGTCTCATTTATAACTTCTGTAGCTTCTAAAGCCAGGTCGGTCCGGACATGAAAACCTGGAATATACCCCTGCTCGTGATCTGGTTGGCAAGGCATAACAAAACCCCTTCCTTTTTTTCATAGTTTACCAAGGGGAGGTTAATTTATGTAACCGGGTTTTTTATAAAACAGTTATTCTTCTTTATGAAGGAAAAAGGTAGAGAAGCAGTATCATGGAAAAAAGTTAGAGCCGGCTTAAATTCCAAGGCCGGCTCCTACTAAAAAATTATTATTTAATGTGTGGTGCTTTTAATTATCTTAGTTCTGTTGGCACAAAAAGATCTATTACACCAATTACCACCGCAGCTAGAAGTGAACCGAGAATGGTAATATTCATACCAGGGACTATAAACTGTGAAACATAAATGACAATTGCAGCAGTAATAAACCCTACAATTCCCCTGTTCTGAGGTGATACCCTTTTGCCAAAGAGGGCCTCCACGATGAAACCAATTACGGCAATTACTACCGCCGCAATTAAAGCCTGACCAAAGGTCAGAAGAGCAAAACCTGGTAGTAGAAAACTTACAAGCATTAGAACTAGGGCTGAAACAACAAAACGCACTACCAACCCAATTAAGCTGGACATCTGCAAATTTATCACTCCTTTCTTATTCCTAAACATGTACCAGATTATTTTACAAAAATAGCTTTTCCAGTAAAGTTTTATTTATACACCTGCTGAAAAATTCGCCGAAAGAGTTGCTTTTCAATCAGGGCCGTGATAAAATATCTTGCGGTTGGCAAAAGGAGGTGAACCTGCCTTGCCTAATACAAAAACAGCTTTAAAAAGAATGAAAAAGGCGGAAGTAAGAAGACAGCGCAATCGCCACGTTAAATCCCAGGTTAAAACTGCGATTAAGCGTTTTGAGGAACCCCTTATGCAAGGCGATGTAGATGCAGCCAGGGAAAAGCTTTTATACGCTAGCAAAATAATTGATAAGGCATCGGCCAAGGGCGTGCTGCATAAAAACAATGCCGCTCGTAAAAAATCCCTGCTGGCCAGGAAGTTTAACAAACTCATCGCCTCTTAAATAAATTGAAACAGTAATACTGAAAATAAACTATACCGCTAAAAAAAGCAGGGTGTGTTATCCCTGCTATTTATTTTTTTCAAAATAACTTATTTTAAGCAGCTAGCTGACATAATAATAAAAACATATATATACTATATTATTAATATGGTGAAGCAACTTATGAAAATAAACTTTTTTTCTATCTTAACAACAAGGATATGGCTTCTTTTAGGTATAGTATCTTTACTTCTTTTCACAGCACTGGTAGCAGGTCTGTTATTCAAACCTGCTTATAGCGAAGCTGCTTACAGATTTTTTGATAGCGGTTTTTTAATGCAGGCAGAAAGATATCAGGAAACCAGGTTAAAAATTTTCTTATTTAAACAGTTATTGACCTGGATTTTCTTTCTGTTGGCAGCCTTGGTAGCTTACAAATACTTTGCCTCAATCCCCCATCCAGCGTTTATGGTAGCCGCTGCTTTTTTTGCCCTCTTGTTTGCTGTCTATTATCTTGGCAACCTTCCCCTGGAATACTACCAGGGATTTATACTGGAACACAACTTTGGTTTGTCAGCCCAGTCCTCTGGCTCATGGCTGGAGGATTTTTTGAAGAGTAGGACTATCTCAATAATAATTGCAACCGCTGCTCTTACTGGGCTGTATATAGCCATGCGTGCCTTTCCTCGAAACTGGTGGTGGTTAACAGGTATTGCCTTTTCTTTTTTTATTATCCTTGGTACTTACCTTTTTCCTCTGCTCATTGACCCTCTTTTTTACAAATTTGAACCCTTAGAGGACCAGCAGATGCGAGCCAGTATTATGGAGATGGCAAACCAGGCAGGAATTAACATAGAAGAAGTATTGGTTGCAGATGCTAGTAAAAAAACCCGTAAAGTAAATGCTTACTTCACGGGAATGGGAAATACCAAAAGAATTGTCATCTACGATACCCTTCTTGACAGCTTTACAAAGGCTGAAACCCTAACTGTAATAGCCCATGAAATGGGGCACTGGCAACATGCACATATCCTAAAAGGAGTTTTATTATCCTCTGCAGCTGTCTTCTCTACTTTTTTCTTATTCTCTTATTCACAAAAAAATACAGGCCTGATAGGAGATATACGGTCTGTATTTCTAGCCCTTTTTTTCTTTTCCCTCTTTTCTTTTTGTATATTGCCGATAGGAAATTCTGTTTCGCGGCACTTTGAACGTCAGGCCGACAGAGCCGCCCTCCAACTAACTGGTGATCCCACTGCCTTTATCAGGCTCAAACAAAACCTGGCAACTGCTAATCTATCACAAGTCGAGCCTCATCCCCTGGTAAAAACCATTTTGTATACTCATCCCACCATTCTGGAGCGCATTAATATTGCCCTCAAAGCAATAGATGACTATTAAATATTTATTAATTAAATATTTAATAAGAGCCTGCTTTTATTAAAAGCGTAAGCTTTAGGATTAAGAGTTCCAGGGCTGCTTCCTCTGATTTCAATCCTTTTTTTATTTGCCCGTCAGCTTCTTCCAAAAGAAGAAAGGAAGCCGCGATAGTGTCCAAGGTGTAGGTTTTTGCTTGCTCTAGAAGGCTGGCAGCAACATGGCGAGGAATCCCCAATTTGCTGGCCAAATAGGAAGGGCTTTTTTTGCCTTCTGGAATCGTAAGCGCCTGGTATAGCAGCCTGTAGTGGCGGGAGAGCATGAAAAGAATTAATAGCGGGGGTTCTTTTTGCTGCAGCATAGCTTTTAATAATCTGAGAGCGCTGATAGCCTGCTTTTTACCCACAGCATCGGCCAGGTGGAATATATTGCCCTCCTGCTGCAAGCAGCAACTTTTTTCTACAGCCTCTTTTGTTAAAAGGGCATTCTCCGCAGCTGATGATCCTAGATAAACAGCTAACTTTTCCAACTCGTGAACTAAAACACTCAGATTCTCGCCTTTTCTAAAAACTAGTTCTTCCAGAGCATCTTTTTGGGGAGTAAGATTTTTTTGTTGACAAATATCCTTAAGAAAAAGAAGCAGGGATTCTCCCTTTAGGGGGCTAAACTCTACCACCCCTCCCTGCTTATCTATAGCGCGGACAGTTTTTCTCCTCCTATCAGCTTTTTCAGCTAAAAAAACTATGAATGCCTCTGTATTTTGCTTTTGCAGCTGTGTCAAAATAATATCGTCAATACTGTCCTGTCCCCTCTTCTCTGCATACGGTAGCGAGTTAATCAAAAATATTTTATTTGTCTTCACCAGGGATCCCTGGTTTAAATTCAGGTTTAAATGGGCAGAACTAAAGCTTTCCAGCTTTTCCAAAGAAACAGCTCGTCCAGTCTTATTTTTCAAAACAGTGGACAAATCATGCAGGAAAGATCTCTTTAAAAAATCATCTTCGCCAATTAAAAGATAAACGTTGGCTATCTTCCCTGAAAGAATCTTCTTCTTGGCCTGTAAATAGTGCATACTCCTCATCCCCCAGCCATATCTTATCAAAGAAATATTTTGCAAACAATAAGCAAGCTAGCTTTTTTCACTCTGAAAACTATGAACCATGGCAACCGGCCCGGAAAGATGAGCCTTGCCTTTAAAAAACCCTTTCTGCTTGTTGGTTAATACTGAACGCATCAGCTCGGGGGGTACTTCTTCCTCAAGGTGGTGGTAGACATTAACAATATGCTTGCGGAAAAGAGCTTCAAAAGGTGCAGCTAGATAATAAGGCATGCTGTCAACCCACCAGGTATAATCACTTCCCTCTGCCATGTAAATATTTTGTAAAGCCTTTCTTACCCTGGGTGATTTTCCCTCTTTTTCTTCTAACACAGCTATTTTTTGCCTGGCCTTTAAAAGGATATTCCAAAGGGCATTTTTCTTTTCGGTGCCTATCCAGCGGGTAAGGGCGTGATCTACCCAAGAACCAGTTGACAAATTTCTTAAGTGACGGCGGGGCGGGTTTTGAGCCAGGAAATCGGAAACTGTTACTGTTTCCAGCTCGCTATCCTGCTGGAGACGGCCATAGAGATGGTGCAAAAACTCCTCCTTGTCGGCAGGATACCACTCCCAGGCATTTTCCCCATCTAAGGCAATGGTTACTAAATAATTCCCTGGTGCGTCTTTCAGGTTTTCCTTGATCTTATGAAAACGATGAATTAGATCCTCCGCTGCATCTTTGCCTCTCATATGCTGGTATTCAAAGCCTATCCTGTCTGAAAGATGGTGGTCGCGAAAGATCATATTTATTTCTGCGCCCTGGTATGTTATAAGGTAAGGTTGATAGAGAGTTTCAGGATTTAACACATGACCGTATCCATCCCTGTATATCTCTCCCTGCAGGGAGCTCGCAAGTATTTGTTCATCTGAGACAGTCCAGGAAAAATTCAGGTCATTAAAAAGTGGGACAACTTCCGGAGAGACAGCCTGCTCTGGAGGCCAGACCCCCTTTGGTTCCACTTTAAAATACTGTTTAAATTGCTCTTTAGCTTGTTCTAACTGGGCCGCAGCGTCTTCTTTAAAGGTATATCTATCGGGTAAAGGAAGCCCGGGACTGGAGCGTAGTGCACTGTGGCTATCAATAATTAACGGCAGGATGGGATGATAAAAAGGAGTGGTAATAAGCTCAATCTGGCCTTTTTGTTGTAGCCGGGCATGAATAGGGATTACCTGTTCCATAATTTCCTTTTGCTTATTAACAACTTTTTCTTTATCTTTTTCTATGAAATTTCGGCCTTTTTCTTGTAAGGACCTCAAATATGGGTCTTCTAGCCTTATTCTTGGAGAAATCCAAACCATATTAAACCAAACCTGGAGGTCCAGGTAATCCTGCAAAGTATACCTTTCCAGGGCACTGGTTATATCCCCCCTGCTGCCAACCCTGCCCTGCATTTCGAGCAGTCGCTTGTAATAATAATGTTTTTCAATTACTTTTTCCCACTGTATATCAAAATAATGAGTAAGGATAAACATCTTATCTTCAAGGGTTAACTGCTGAGAAGGCTTCATTGCTTTCTGATAGTTATCCTGTGCACTGTCGGATATATATTCTTCCAGTTGCAAAAGCAAAGAAGGAGTAAGGTTAAAGGTCTGTTTGATGCGAGGATATTCTTCCAGCAGCGCAGCCATCTGATAATAATCTTTAGTGGCATGCAGCCTGGTCCAGGGCATGATAAATTCGTTGGTTAGCGTATCTTTATAATAAGGCTGGTGCTGGTTCCAGATAAAAGCGATATAAAGCTTTCGAGGCAAAAAAATCACAGCTCCTTAGCTTTCAAGATTTTCTAAATGCAACGAGAAGTCAAAAGAAACATCCCGGTGCGGTTCAAGAGTCAGTTGCCAAAAAGGAAATAAAACGGATTGCTGGTACACTTATTCCAGTCCATCCTCTGACTGAGACACTGTCTCCACGGGAAACCTCCAAATATTTGCTGGTTGCTTAAATTTAAAAGTTACCTGAAGTTTTCGCCAATCGTCCCTTATACCTAAGCTCTCGACCTCCTTATCTTCAGCTATTGAAACCAACTTTGTATCTTGTAACTGGCGACCAGGGACAAAATAATAACGATCTGGAGCATCACCTGCCAGAAAGGCAAAGTTAAACTCAACACCAAATAGAAAGCTTACCGGTTGCCCTTCCCGGCATTTAAGCGTATAGCGAAAATAAAGTGAAGGTTTTTGTATTGCCACCTCAATAACCTTTTTTAAAGAAACAGGAATAAGATGACCATTTTCATTTTTATCAGTATGCCAGTAGCTATTTCTCTCAAAGATAAAGGTTACTTTATCACGCCCCTTCTTCCAATTGTAAAGATATGGTTTTAGCAAAAAATCCGCCTCTTCCCTAAATTTTCCCCTGGCAAAAGAACTAAGATCTACCCCAGAAGATAATACGTGATCCATTAATGCACCCCTTGGATAGGGATCGTAAATTAGATAGTCTTTTAAACCTTCTTCTTTAACTTTTATTCCACCATGAATGGTGTTCACTTTTTTACTTTTTGCCTGCAAAACTTTATCCTCTTTAAGATCCTGGTGGTATTTCTCGGGCCTTCTGGTAAGTGTATCCAGCAAATTGAAATGCTTAGGTCTAAAGGAAAGTTCCCATAAAGAAGCCCCTTTGTGAGGAGATAAAAGGAGTGTTAAATCTTTAGTACGGCATACTATTTCTGGGAAACCATCGTAGTCATAATCCTTTTCTTCCACCTGAACCCAACTTTTTTTAAATTGTGCTTCCAGCGCAATCTGTTCCGCTTTTAGAAGGTGGCTGTAAACAGCAGATCTTAAAAAGTTTAAATAAAGGCCCCCAAAAACTCCATGCCAGTAAGCGCAGTTACACTGCCCCTGCCACAGCTCCCACATAGCATCATCCTTATTCTTTCCTTCCGGCATCTGCTGAATAATTGAGCGAACTGCCAGCATTTTTTTGTGCATGCGATTGCTCTCTGGATAACGAATTAAAAAGTTGCGCCAAAAACCTCCGGACCACTCTTTCATTTCCCTGTAAGCTGCCGTTGGAAGATATACCAGCCCCTTGGGGGCAAATTTGTTCAGCACTTCACTAAAGGTGATTGTCTTAAGCCAGGAAGAGTTCTCTTGCAGCATAGTAAAAAAACGTTCTAGCCACCCATCACTGTAGACATGCTGCCAGGTCCCAGGCCAAACACCAAATTTTTCTCCATCATCTGCTAATACAATTATTTTTTTATCCCAGGAACAGAGTCTAGAACGGAAAAAATCCAAAGTTCTTTCAGGCGGCTCAAAAGGAATAAGATAACGCAGCTCTTCACTTATGGGAAATATGTGAAGAGGGTAACCTTCTTCTTCTGTTTTATAGTAGCCTGTTAAATCAGAATCGTTATAACCTAATTCCTTAAAGTGGGCATCATCAACCACCACATATTCCAAGCCAGCTTTAGCGATAGACGCTGCCAGATGTGGCTCCCATATTCTTTCTGTCAGCCATAGCCCCCGAGCTCTGGCTCCCAATTTATCCTCGAGGTACCTGCTTAAAGCCGTAATCTGCCCTTGCTGATCTTCCTGGGGGATAATCGGTAGAATGGGTTCAAAAAAACCTCCCCCCATCATTTCCACCTGACCCCGTTTAATGAGCTCCTGAAGTAAGGTGAAAATCTCCGGCTTGTTTCTTTCCATCCACTGCAAAAGTACGCCCGAATAATGCAGAGAAACTTTAACGCCAGGGTATTTTACCAGTACTTCAAGAAAAGGTTTATATGCATGGTCATATGCATTTTCAAAAACCTGTTGGAAATTTCCTACCGGCTGATGCTGGTGCAGGGCCAGCACAAAATAAATTTCGTTTTTAATTGGTCCTGGCATATTTTCTTGCGTCATACTTAACTTCACCTCAGTCTTCTTGGATAAACAAATTTATCTTTCCCTGCAAAAATAAACTTATACAATCGTTAAAATCTTAATATTTATTTCTGATCTCGGGCATAATATCCGTGTTTACGAGTTTGGGGGGAATTAATGTGAACCGGTTAGAATACTCAAATAAAAATGAGCAACTACCTGATTATTATAATGAGGACGTCATTACCCTTTTACCCAGAGATCCTTACTGGGTATTTGCATATTGGGAGATAAGTCATTCTACCAAAAAAAGTATTGAGCAAAGTCAGGGGAAAAGCTGGTCTCAGATAACAAAATTGTTTAACTTACACCGCTTTAATCCAACAGGGAAAAAGATAGAAGGTACTTCCAGGGTTCATATTGGAGCCACCGGCGAGTTAAAAGGTAACTGGTATTTTCAGGTAGGTGTCCCAGACCGAAAATATTATGTTGAACTGGGCTATTTAGATGGAAATGATACTTTTCATAACATTCTCCAATCAAACCAGGTTCAAACACCAAGAGATAGTTTAAGTGACATCATTGACGAAAAATGGAGGCTACCCAACTGGCGAGCAAGAAGCCTTTTCTGGCGCACTCCTTTACTTTCCCTCAATTACAGCGATAACTCCAACATAACAGGAAAAATTCCAAGCTTTAAAATTACTTTTAAGCGAAAGAGAATCTTGCGAAAGGAAGGATAATGGAATGCCACAAGGCTATCTCTCTATTATTTTACACGCCCACTTGCCCTATGTAAGGCATCCGGAGCATCAGTACTCCCTGGAAGAAAAATGGCTCTATGAGGCAATTACAGAGTGCTACATCCCATTATTACTGGTTATGGAACAGCTGAGAAAAGACAACGTTGATTTTGCCTTTACTATATCTATTTCACCCACTCTTGCATCCATGCTGGCTGATGCTTTATTGCAGGATCGCTATAACCATTTTTTAATAAGGTTGCTGCAGCTGGTTGACAAAGAGAAAGAAAGAACCAAAAATGATCCCCTTTTTTCCCCATTGGCTGCAATGTACCGTGAAAGGCTGAAGGAGGTTTTCGACTATTACCATAGATGGGGAAAGCAGTTAAACAAAGCTTTTAAACACATGGAATATCTCGGGAATTTAGAGCTTATTACTTCCGCAGCCACCCATGGTTACCTTCCTTTATTAAACCTGCACAATGAAGCTGTATATGCTCAGATAGCTTTAGCTGTAGAAAATCATACAAAGATATACGGTTCTCCTCCCAGGGGCATCTGGCTACCTGAATGCGCCTATGATTATGGCATCGATGAGATCTTGGCGGAATTAGGTATACAGTATTTTATTACAGCAGCTCATGGAGTCCTATATGCCTCACCGCGCCCTAAATATGGTGTTTATAGCCCTATCCTTACCAGAAAAGGAGTAGCTGTCTTCGGCAGGGATGATGAATCATCTAAACAGGTTTGGAGCTCCAAAGAAGGCTATCCGGGCGATTATTATTATAGAGAATTTTTCCGCGATATCGGCTATGACCTACCCCTTGAATATATCTCAGATTATTTACATCCCCCCGGATTAAGGGGCGATACAGGCATAAAATATTATCGCATAACAGGCCCAACCAATCACAAAGAACCTTATGAACCTGATATTGCGCGGGAAAAGGCGGCAGAACATGCTGGCAATTTTATGTTTAACAGGGAAAAACAGGTGGAACATTTCTCTGCTCATATGGACCGGCCACCAATTATTGTTGCCCCATATGATGCAGAGCTTTTCGGCCACTGGTGGTTTGAGGGCCCCCTCTGGCTTGATTATTTATGCCGAAAAATAAATTATGACCAGGAACACATAAAATTAATTACACCGGGTGAATATCTTGATTTAAATTATCCCTTGCAAGAAAGCACCCCATCGCCCTCCAGCTGGGGCGATAAGGGGTACCATGAGGTTTGGCTTAATGGCAAAAATGATTGGCTTTACCGGCATTTGCACCGAGCGGCAGAACTAATGATTAAACTTGCTGTTGATTATCAATTTCCTAACCAGATACAAGAAAAAGCGCTAAACCAGGCAGCCAGGGAATTGCTGCTAGCGCAAAGCAGTGACTGGCCTTTTATTATGACTACTGGTACCATGACAGAATACGCTATCAGCAGAGCAAAAAGTCACCTTATAAATTTTTTAAGGCTGGAAAAAGATATACGGGAAAACAACATTAATATCAAATGGCTTAACCACCTGGCTGAAAAGAACAGCATTTTCCCTCACCTGGATTACAGGGTGTATTATAAAACGGAAAACAGCGTCAAGGTTCCTGTCGGCGTGATGTAAAAACACTGTAGTTTACATATAACCATATAAAAAAGCGAGCAGCTCCAGTTGAACCGCTCGCTTTTTTATATTTACGCTTTTTTATAATATTGTTATATTAATTAGTTAAGCGCAGGTAAGTAATAGGTAAATTGTATGCCTCCCTGGCTTTCACCCCGTAAGCGGAAGATGGGTTCCCAGACAGAGCGATGAAGCAACGATCGCAATTCCCGCTGCTTATATACTTTTTCCACATCTTTAATAATAAGAGTGACCTCTGGCTCAGAAGCAAATACCTCAATCTGCTTTAAGGAGTCTCTAAATTCTCCTTCACTTTTAATCTGTACAAGCTCTCCTTTCTCAAGACCAGCTTTCTCCAAAGAGAAATAAATAACCTTATTTTCCTCTCTATCTACCCTGGCTACAACCGAAGTGACCAGTTCTTTTTCTATTTGAAAGCTAGGATAAAAAACTATCTCCCAGAAACTACGCCCGTCTCTGCTTCCCTCCTGGATAGAGGCCAGCTCACCAGATTCTACTCCAATTGTTTCCAGGAAAGCGTTCACTGTAGCTAGAGCCTCACTGGCAGTTACTAAATCTTCCCGGGCTGCTGTGTTAACTTGCACTGATTTCTGCTTCATAAAATAATGGTAATATATGGCCCTCCCATCTTCAACAAAGAAGGAAAGCAAACGCCCTTCGTCTTCACCCTCTTCATTAAAAACAATGTCCCCATCTGGTCTTATAGCTTTGCCATCAAACCCCAGGGCATTCCCCAGGGCATAAGCTTCCTCTTCTGACCATGTTTGCAAAAAGGAGTGGTACAGGTGTTCTTCCTGGGCAAAACGGGGAAACTTACGTAATTTAAAAGTAGCCCTTGCGGGTTCAGAAGCAGCTGCTTCTCCAAGCACCAGTGGAGGAAGCTGCAAATCCCTCTGGGTAATGATATCACCCATCACTTCACCTGTTACAATAATTTCCTCCAGCTCTTCCTCTTCACTTTCACTATCCGGCTCGGCATCATCATTTGGCAAGGGAGGTGTATCTGCTTCTGTAGCGGATTCACCTATTTCTTCCCCATGAGAAGGAGAAGTAGTATTATCTTTACCGATTTTACCAGAGGGCTCTTCAGCTTTATTATCGGCATCGCGGTCATCACCCTGATGTTCGTTATTGCCATTATTATTATCAATTATCATAGCAGCATCTATCCCCTCAGTCCTACCATGAACATCCCGGGGGGAAGTACTTTTTTCTTCTAATAATATGGGCTCCTCAGTCTTAGGATTTTTTTCTTCTAACGGCAAAAAGGAAAAAACCCCTGTCATATTGAGCACAAAAAGAACTGCAGCGGCTGCTACAACAACAGAGGCAGGGCGTGACAGCCTGGATATTATGGCATGAAAACCGCGCCGTTTCATAACAGGAGCAGCCATACATTTATCACTGGCCCTTTTCTCCAGCTTTCTCTTTAATTCTTGTTGAAATTCGGCAGAGGGATGGAACGGCTGAAGTGAAACTAAGGATTCTGCAATACGCATTAAATCTTCAGCTTCAGCTGGATCTGAAGATCCATCGCTAATGATCTCCTTGATATCCTGAAAATCTTCTCTTTTCATAACTCCAGCCCTCCCTCCTCGATGTTTTTACGTAAACTCTTAAGTCCGCGAAAAAGCAGTGCTTTTATAGCCCCTTCATTTTTGCTGAGAATAGCAGCAATTTCTTTTAACTTCAACCCTTGCTGAAAACGTAAGAGTAACACGTCTTGTTGAGCAGGACTTAATGTTTTAATTAAATCTAACCATTGCTTCCTCAGATCCTTTTCCACAACCAATTGCTCAGGGTTTTCTTCATCCGGAATACTTTCTAAAAAAGAATCTTCCACAGGCACAAAGTCCTTGTCGCGAAAATAATCCACCACTTGATTTCTGGCAATTGTGTAGAGCCAACAAGCAAATGAGCGGTTACGCCACTGAAATTTATCTAAGTTATCAAAGGCCTTTAAGAATATATCTGCTGTAATATCTTCTGCCAACTGTTGATTGCGAAGGCGGTAACTTATGTAGTTATAAATTTTGGGGAAGTAATACTCATAAAGAACCCCAAATTGCTTTGGATCTTTTTGAGCCCTAGCAACAGCCTCTTTTTCCCAGTTTAATTCCTCAGGCAAAAGAAAACTCTCCCATCTAACTAAGCCGAGTCAAACTAC
>JAAZDU010000070.1 GCA_012512665.1 Bacillota bacterium
GGTTTACCAGCATGGAATTCCCGCCGTAGCTCATAAAGGGAAGCGGTAGCCCGGTAACGGGCATCACGCTGATAGTCATACCAATATTAACCAGAACCTGGAAAAAAAGCATGGCGGCAACTCCCACACAAATCAGGGCACCAAAAGTATCCTTGGAAAGTGAACCTATTTTTAATATACGGTAGATAAGGACGGCGTAAGCCAGGATAAGCAATACCCCGCCCACAAAGCCAAATTCTTCCCCCAGGACAGAAAAAATAAAATCTGTATGCTGCTCTGGGATAAACTGCAATCGTGCCTGTGTTCCTTGGAAAAGGCCTTTACCTTTTAAGCCCCCAGAACCGATAGCAATGACGGATTGAGCCAGCTGGTAGCCATAACCAAGCGGATCAATGTCGTGGTTTAAAAAAGATATAAGCCGCATTTTTTGATAATCCAGGAGCCTGGTATACATGAAAGGGAAAAGGGCAAGCCCGCTCAACAAAAGGCCTATCATAATTTTTATAGGAACTCCAGCCACATAAAACATAACCATAAAAATAAAAACTATTACCAGCGATGTACCCAGGTCTGGCTGTGCAAAAATTAAAAGCATGGGAATCGCCAGGTTAAGAAACACCGGTGCCAGGTCAAAAATATTCTCCAGGCGGTCAGCTCTCTCAGACAAGATACGGGCCAGACTAATAATAACCGCTATTTTTGCCAGCTCTGAAGGCTGTAAATCAAAAAAACCAAGGTCAAGCCAGCGGTAAGCTCCACCAGTTTCCTTTCCTATAAATAGTACCGCCAGCAGCAAAAGCACGTTCAGCCCATAAATATACCAGGACCAGCGCAGGAAATTGTCGTAGTTAATGCTGATGATGACAGCGATACCTGCCAGCCCTAAACCAACCCAGACAGTCTGCTTGCGTACGTACAGCAGCTGGTCCTGCAGGGGCAGTGTACGGGTGGCGCTGGCAATGACTATTATTCCCAGGGCACAAATTAAAAGCGCCATCATGAGAGTCAGGTAATCAAAATTTTTTAACAATCTCCGATCAAACATGTGCAACACCTTAATGTTAGAAATTAAACTAGGGCAGCTGCTGGTTCTCATTATCTACGCCAAAATAGTCCTCCAGGATACGCCTGGCCACAGGAACTGCAGAGCTGCCTCCTGATTCTCCGTGTTCAATAATAATGGCAAAAGCAATCTCAGGGTTACCGGCAGGGGCATAACCGACAAAGAGGCCGTGGGATGGTATATTATCACCGCTGGCTACCTGGGCTGTGCCTGTTTTGCCCGCAACTCTTACAGGCAGGCTAGCCAAGCTTGCCGCAGTACCACCAGGTTGTGTTACTCTTTCCATAGCCGTCCTCAATATTTGCCAGGTTCTTTCATCTACCTCCATCTGGTGAAGTACTTCGGGTTCAGCCATGTAGACGGCTTCACCTTCTGCATTATAAATTTTTTCCACCAGGTAAGGCCTGTAATGAATACCTCCGTTAGCTATCATAGCTACATAATTAGCCAGCTGTAAAGGTGTAATGCTCTGAAAGCTCTGCCCTATAGCAGCATCCATTGTTTCAGCAGGGTACCAGGGCTCATCGTAAAGGGCATCCTTAAATTCCCGGCTGGCGACTATTCCTTCAATCTCACCCTTAATATCCTCCAACCCCACCTTCTGGCCAAACCCAAATTCTCTAGCATAATGAGCAAGGCTATCAATACCTACTTTTAAGCCTGCCTCATAAAAATAAATGTTGCAAGATTTAATCAGGGCATTTACTAAATTCATGGGGCCGTGTACAGTTCCCCTGTAACAGGATTTAGTTGCTCCGTAACGAGTTACAGTTCCACCGCAGTACAAGTATTGTTCTGGCAAAACTGCCCTTTCTTCCAAAGCCGCCAGAGCGGTTACCATTTTAAAAGTAGAACCAACAGGATAATGGTTTTCGATAGCTTTATTCATTAATGGCCGCTGGCTGCTTTCTAACAGCAAGGGATAATCCTGCCGCAAGGTATTGGGATTATAGCCGGGAAGGCTGGCCATGGCTAAAATAGCTCCGCTTCTGGGATCCAGTATTACTCCCGCCGCCTGGCCAGCGTAAGTGTTTCCGCGCTCTTGCTGAAGCTGGACAGCTTCGAGCAAAGCTGCCTCTAATGATGACTGCAGCGAATAATCCAGGGTGAGGTGGAGATTATCCCCTGGAATGGGCTCCACCCTCTCAAATTCCCTGATAGCCTGCCCTGTGGAGTTTACTTCCACCTGAAGACCGCCGTCAGAACCTCTAAGAAAAGGCTCCCAGGTTCGTTCAAGTCCTGCCTGCCCTACCAGATCACCCACCTGGTACTGATAACCCTGCTCCTCCCAGGCTTCACGGGTAGCCTCACCGACAGTCCCCTCGCCCAGGTAGCCCAGGAGATGAGGAGCAAAATCATCGTAGACATAATGCCTGATAGGCTGCACTTCTATTACCACTCCAGGCAGCTCCATACGCCTCTCGGCGATCTGTGCCACAATTGTCTGGTCCACATCAGTTTTCAAGCGAATAGCCATATAGCGCCGGTAATACTGGCTATTAATCTTGGCCAGGATTTCTTCTTCCTCCATTTCCAGAAGCTCGCTCAAATAAGAAATAGTCTCTCGGTCAAAGCCAGAGCCTAAATCCATCAGCGAGACGGTAAAACCGGGACGGTTGGTAACCAACTGGACACCGTTTCTATCATAGATTTCACCCCGAGGGGCTGTAATGGGCAAAATGCGCAGCCGGTTTCTTTCCGCCATATGCCAATAATGATCGTGCTGCAAAATTTGCAGGTAAGCCAGGCGCGCTGAAAGAAAGACCAGGGCAGCCAAGACAAATACTATAAAGACTTTTACCCGCCTTAACATCTTTTTACCCAATGGCGACACCCCACTTTATCTCTTTAAAGAGGGCCGGAAAAAATTTACCCTGTCAGCTTTATACAATAACGGATATATAAAAATGGTCATGAAGAAATGGAAAACGGCTTTGGGAAGTAAAATGGTTTCAATTATATTAGCAACAGGAATCA
>JAAZDU010000071.1 GCA_012512665.1 Bacillota bacterium
AGAGAGTATTTCTCTAGAACCTAGTAAAACCCCCCCCTGGGAATGCAACAGCAAGGCTTAACGATACTATGTAATAAAGACCTAAAAATGCATATCAAAAATTAAAATTGCTATCTTTTGATTTAAACCTGTCAATCTGGTAGAATATTTGTATAGGTTTTAGGTGGGAGAGTGGTTTACTTGAGCAATGAACTTCTTTTCAAGGAAATTCATAACTTACCAGAGCATTTAAAAGATGAATTGTTAGATTATATTCAATACCTAAAAAGCAAAGCAACAAAAGAAAAGTACACACTGCCTTTAATGAGCGAATCATCGCTGCAAAAAGATTGGTTGAAGCCTGAGGAGGACGAAGCTTGGAAGGATTTGTAAGAGGCAATGTTGTTGTTATTCCTTTTCCTTTTTCAGATTTGACCCAGGCAAAACGCCGTCCAGCTTTGGTTTTGAGTGTATTACCTGGGAATGACTTGATTTTATGCCAGATTACAAGTCAAAATGTTCGAGATATGTACGCTGTAACCCTTCTTACTGAAGATTTTGAGACTGGAAGTCTTAACCGAATAAGCAATGTTAGGCCTAACAGATTGTTTACTGCTGATTCAAATATCGTTTTATACAAAGTCGGTAAGCTTAAGAAGATTAAGATGGATGAAGTTCTAAAGATAGTAATAAGTTTATTTCATTAGTTTTCCTAAATAGGTTTGCTTATACGCCGTAAATGCGGGACACCATCTTCCATGCTCATCTGTCTATATATGTTTTTTTCATTAGCGGCTAAACAAGTACTTGCTGATTTATCCTGAAAACTGCTTAACTAACACCAGTCGCCAGTTGGCAAAAAGCCAATTACTTTACCCTTTATGGCTTAATAATAAACAGAGACAGGCTGGATTTTCAATGGCCTGTCTCTGCAAATTATATCATGCTAAAAGAAGAGGCTGAAATTTACCAGGGGGGTTAAGCATCCCCTGCCATTTTATTTCTTAAAAACCCAGGCCCAGCCGATATAGTCCATGGCCATGCCGTGGGCTAAATAGCCACCGGATTCAACATACACATATTCCAAGGCGTTAACGACATCTATTTCATCGTATTCTCCGGTTTGCAGCGCTATTCCTACGTGGCCGTAGTTTTGAGTAACCCCCCCTAATGTTCCTTCCCAGTCATAAAATACGGCGGCAACCCGGGGAACAACTTTATTTTTATTCGCTTCGGCCTTGAACATTGTCGCCGCTTTTTTAGCATTTCCCCAGGGCAGCCCGGTAAGGGTTATGCCTCCTTTCCTGTACGCATCCTGAACAAAGCGCAGGCAGTTGTAGCTGTAGTCCGTTCTTCCGATATTTTCAATGGCCCAGGCAATAGCACTTTCAACCTTGGAGTCCCACTCTCCCGGAAATTCCGTAAGGCATCTCTCGTCCGCCCAGCCTCTTTTTCCATGCCCTTCTAATTTCCACCAGGTAATGCCGTCTTTCTCCACGGGACCATCTACAATGCGCATCCCCACATACTCATACACAATCCCCGCGTTTTTACTGGCCAGGCCCGGCTGTTCCTTTAGTTTCAGGTAGAAATTGTAGCTTTCATCATCCAGGCCGGCCGTTTGCTGAAGATCAGGGTGCACCTGCCCATCATCACCCACGCTTATGTAAACCATTACCGGACTGTTGGGCCGCAGGGCAGAAGGTAATTGGAAGGAAGGAAGAGGTTCCCTGGTAATATCTACCCGCCTTAATTCCCCGGACCAGTGCACATACACCCCTAAAGATTCGCTGATAAACCGCAGGGGAACCATGGTCCGGCCCTCCACCACCATTGCGGGCACATCTAGAGTTCTGGGATACCCGTTCACATAAGCTGTTTTATCCCCGATGAACAATTGAACAGTGTTGTCTTCCAAGGTCAAAGTAACCTTTCCGGCAGACCCATCCCAGTTTACCTCGGCCATCAAGGCTTCCCCGATGGCGCGAAAAGGCACAAGGGTACGATTATCTTTTATCACCGGAGGCACATCCATCTCCAGGGGAGCCCCATCAAGGAAAACCTTGATCGGTGCTTCCGCGGCAAAAACGGGACAAGCCAGTGATAAAAAGAAAAGCACAACCAACATAGTTCCTAAAAGCCACACCTTACCCTTCAAACCTTTCAAGTAACTCCACCTCCGCAGAATTGGTATATGCCTATTCTCTCATAAAATCGACATTATTTAAAGTAAAATAATCCTTATTACAACAAATTACTACAATTTTACTATATAATTGTTATATCAGCTTAGTTTTTCCACAGCTACCAGGTGGTTGGAAATAACAAAAAAGGAGAGGGCTACTGCCGTAATTGAAATATGCATTTTTAGCTTTTGGCTTGAAATATCTGTGCAGTTGGTGCATAATATCAGAACAAACGTTCTATAGAATGAAGGGGTGAAACTGCATGAAAAAGATGCAAAACCAATTTGCCTGCAGCAGAATAATGCTGCCGGAACACGTGGAAGCATTAAATAAACATGCCAGGGAAGTATTTGTTGAGAACAGCTATAAAATCCCGGAGTTTGATGAACAGCAGCTTGAAGAGTTTAACATCCTGCTGCAGAGGTCTATAAACCAGGGGCTTTGCCTTAAAATAACTTACTTGTCGCCGACAGGGTTTAAAACACTGGCAGGTAGGCTAAAAAAAGCTTCAGAAGGATACCTTTTCCTTGAAACTGGAAATGATTTAAAGGCCATGCCGGCTAAAAAGCTAATAGCAGTAGAGGAGCAGTAAACTGCATTTTGCACAAGAGGCACAAAAGAACCGTCCCCAT
>JAAZDU010000072.1 GCA_012512665.1 Bacillota bacterium
GCCATATCCCTTAAGTTGCTTCTCTTCCATTCCTTTTTCAGCATAGACAATTTTTCCTCCAGAGTCACCTCTGGAGAAGCCATGATATCGAGGTTGGCAAATGCTTTCACAACCTCCAGGTCCCGTGAGATATCGCTTTCTATTTTGGCTGCCCCTACCTTGGCGAGTTCGAGGAGAGCCCGTTCTACTTCTGCAATGATCGCATTAGAAGAAACTTTGTAAGCTATTAGCCCTATGCCTACACAGACTACCAGAACAATGAGAATGACAAGTGCTGTTATTTTTTGACCTATGCCCCTAAATTTTAATTTCATCAATTTCCCCTCCTCTGAATCTAAAATTAGACATTTTAGATAAACCTTTCCATTGTGGAACTTATCACAAATTTTGATTTTTTTCAATCTTTATTGCTAAAATATGACATCGTTTTTAAGCATTAATTATTCCAGTGAACTCGATCACATCATTTAATTCTTGTGCTGGTAGATAATAAAAAAAGTTTTGAGGGGTAAAAAAACGCCAGGAGGGGGTAATAGAGCTTTTGGGGAGGGTTTAGCGCAGGAAAAATAAAATAAAAGCCACCGCTTATAAATCAAGGTAAAAGCGGTGGCCAAAATGTGTCCCAGCAGATAAGCAATTAGATCAACTCCTTCTACTGATACCTTTTCCTTGCTGCAAGTTTATACCAATTTTTCATCATTACTGGCATGAATACTGAATACATGCGAGATAAGGATGCGCGCCAGGATGGAGAAGCCACAGACAAAGCCGATTATTAGTAGATATGACGAACTCATTTTTCAGCCCCCTTTAGCTTGTAATAAGATCAAAAAATTCTAAATTTTCTGTGTTGTACAGTATATGGCCTCCTCCGGCAAAAGTCAATAGGTTTGGCACAAGTTAAAAAGTTAACTTGCGGAGGGAGGCCTGAAAAGCAGCCAGTTTTGCTGCTGCAATGTAATACTTATTGTTTGGTGTTGCCATAATGACATTGTTGGCCAATAAAAAGTAGAAGGCTTCAGACTGATAGTTTCGCCAACATGAGCCTGTTAAAAGGATGTTTACTGTGTTAATGGGTTTAATGCCCAGCTCCGAGAAGCTTCTGGCATTTGCTTCTCCCACGGCATTTTTTTTATGCAAAAGTTCGATGACGGAAAAAACAGCTGCCCGAAAGCGTTTAATGGAAAAATATATGCTGAGGACAGCTAACAGCAGAAGCAGCATTAGTATTGTAACTGATGCCATCATATGCTCCTTCAGGTAAACTTTCTATAAAATTTTTTTTGCCAAACCTAAAGTATAACGATAGCTGGGAAATTTAATCGCTAACAACCGGCCTGAACATATTTAACAGCCCCAGGAAGACATGGGCCAGGCCAAAACCAGTAACACCCGCTCCCAGCTTGCCGCCAATCATTTTGCCTGCGCCTGCCACCAAAGCTCCAATAGCTATTATTATTAAACCAGTGTTACTATTTTTATCCATTTAGATGTTACCTCCAGTAGCTATTCTTTTTTATTATTCTTCCTTCAAATGACGCTGATATGTTATTGCTGGGGGTGAAATATACGGAAATAATGGAGAATATTGAAAGGCTGCCCGACAGAAAGGGTCATCTCATCTCTGGCTGGTGGGAAATTTGTCTGGTCTTGCAATTTTTTATTGTAAGTCCACCCGGCGGTGTTTATAATATAAAAGGTATAAGTTGTGCTGTATAAATTTGTTAAAGGGGGCTTTATCTGTGATCAACAACAGGAAGATATTTCACTGCTTAACAGCCCAACAATTTAACCGCCCGTTTTTGGAGGAGATCTGTGATCTGGCTGACGTTATAAGAAAGGTCGCTAATAGCAAAGCCGGTATGGAATTTTTGTCTTCATTACTCAACCATAAAAGAGCTATGCTTTATTTTGTGCAGCCTTCAACCCGTACTTTTCTTTCTTTTTACAGTGCTTGCCAAATTTTGGGGATTAAGTGTGCCGAAGTCAGGGATCCAAGGACATCATCCGAGGTAAAAGGAGAGTCAGAGGAGGATACGGTGCGGACCTTTTCCTCTTATTTTGACCTTATTATCATGCGTCACTTCAAAGCCAATTTTGCGGAAAAGATTGCGCATATGCTCGACAATACAAACAGGACGGTTCCCGTTATTAATGCCGGCTCGGGGAAAGATCAACATCCCACCCAGGCCCTGCTGGATGTCTATACCTTGAGGAGGAGTTTCCAGCACCGGGGAGGTATTGACGGCAAAAAGATAGCCTTCGTGGGGGATCTTCTGCGGGGCCGCACCAACCGTTCACTTGCCCTTCTTCTCACCTTATTTGATGGCGTTAAGCAGTATTTTGTTGCTCCACCCCAGTTTCAGATCGGCGAAGATATTTTGCGCTACCTGGAAAAAGTAGGCGTTGAGTACGAAGTTACTTATGATCTCAAGCAGGTTCTTTCCCAGGTAGATGCCATTTATATGACCAGGATCCAGGATGAATGGGATGCTGAGGACGGCACTACCAGTGAAATTGATATAGAAAAATATTCCATCAAAAAAGAAGATATGAGTTTGTTAAAACCTGACGCGGTGCTCATGCATCCCCTGCCCCGCCGGCAGGAAATATCGCCCGAAATAGACAACGACCCCAGGGCCGTTTACTGGCGCCAAGTAAGAAATGGGATGTGGATTAGGGTAGCTCTTATTGCTATGATTTTTAAGTTGGATCTTTATATACATGATTACCACATCCGCTCTTACTAGAAAGGGCTAAATGATCAGGCGCAGGCAGGCCAGGGCAGCTATACCCGCCAGCACCGTTAAAAACATGTTCCTTGTTTTTAATGCTGTCCAGGGGGAGGGTATGGCTGCCCAAAAGTATGGGTTTACAGAGGGCTTAAGATCAAAATTTCCCTGTGGCAGCAAAAGAAGCGGCCCCAGCAGGGCTGCCAGCACAGCCGCCGGGACATAAGATAGCCAGACCCGCACGGCAGGGGCCAGCCTGCGCCGCGATAAAAAAAGAACAGGCAGGAGGCGCGGTAGGTAGGTTACGGCAGTCATGAGAAAGATGGCAAGCCAAAAGTAGCCGTTATTTTTCACTATCCTGCTACATCCTTTTTTGGTATAGTTCCAGTTTTTGCCTCCCAGGCAAGGCCTGCAGTGGCAGCCAGCAGGGTGGCCAGGATAACGTACCAGTTGCCGCCCCAGCCCCAATAAAAGACGACTCCCAAAAGCAGAGAGAGGGCGGCGATAACAGCCTTTTTGGGGCTGTCCAGCTGGAACACTAGCAGGGCAATGAACATGGCCGGCAAAGCATAATCAAGTCCCC
>JAAZDU010000007.1 GCA_012512665.1 Bacillota bacterium
AAATGGTTTTTTTGTCGATATTATCCCTCCTGTTTGCTGTCGGGCAAAGTTGTCAGCAGTTCTCTCATCAGAAAATTGATTTTAGAAGGGAAAATGGAGGAAGCAGCGCAATTCCTGGGAAAATTTCTGCGGCGTACAGGCCGAGTTGTGCGAGGAGATGGGAGAGGTAAACTGCTTGGCTACCCAACCGCTAATCTTTCTTGTAACCCAGAGTTAATATACCCAGCAAACGGCGTTTATTTAACTATGACTCAAATAGATAACAGCTGTTATGCCAGCCTTACTAATGTTGGTGTTAAGCCAACCTTTAGCGATAATAATAGTTTGGTCATGGAAACGCATATCCTTAATTTTAATGGGGAAATTTACTTTAAGGAAATATTTATCTTTTTTTTGGAACGTATTCGCCCTGAGAAAAAATTTGCCAACGAAAGCTTGTTAAAAAAGCAGATTGAAGAGGATATCCAACTTGCTTACAAAGTAATAGCAAATAAATATGAAAGACAGTTGCAATTAAATAAGGTTACTCTTTAGAGCATAAATGCCTTTGTTTACAACTATATTGCCTTATGATAAAATTTATGAGAACCTCCGTCTAGGTAAGACGTATTCACCGGCGTTTACTTGGATGGCGGGGGATATAATATGAGGAGGTGAAAAAGAGGATGCCGCTAAACCAGGAGAGGAAAAGAGAGCTTATTAAGCGCTTTTCCTTACATGAAAATGATACGGGTTCCCCTGAAGTTCAGATTGCCCTTTTAACGGAGAGAATTAATTATTTAACAAAGCATTTAAAGGAACACAAAAAAGATCACCACTCCCGCAGGGGTCTTTTAAAGATGGTAGGTAAAAGAAGAGGTCTTTTAAATTATTTAAAAGAGCGTAATCCTGACAGGTATCGGGATATTGTCGATAAGCTTGGTTTAAGAAAATAATTAAAACGAGTAAAGCGGGGGGATCCCCGCTTTACTTAAATTTTGATATGATGGAGGAGGTTTTTCCGTGTGGGTACATATTCGTTAGATCTTTGCGGGCGAAATTTTTCATTAGAAACAGGCGAGATTGCAAGACAAGCCAGTGGTGCTGTCCTGGTTCGTTATGGTAATTCTGCTGTGCTGGTTACCGCTACCATGTCTGACGAACCCAGAGAAGGTGTAGATTTTTTCCCTTTGACAGTGGATTATGAAGAGAGGCTATATGCTGTTGGAAGAATTCCCGGTGGCTTCATCAAAAGGGAAGGCAGGCCCACTGAAAAAGCCATCCTGGCTGCAAGGCTAACCGATCGCCCGTTACGCCCTCTTTTTCCTAAAAAGTTTCGTAATGCAGTGCATATTGTAGCAACTGTTTTAGCTGTTGATCAGGACTGTTCTACGGAGATCATGGCTGTTACCGGTGCTTCTGCTGCCCTTTCAATTTCCAAAATCCCATTTGATGGCCCTGTGGCAGCCGTTGTGGTCGGCCTTATTGATGGAGAACCAGTCATAAACCCAACAGTTGAACAGATGAAAAAAAGCAATCTTAATCTTATTGTTGCCGGAACAGAAGATGCCATCATGATGGTGGAAGCAGGTGCGAACGAAGTTCCTGAAGAAAAAATAATACAAGCAATTTTTGCCGGTCACGAGGAAATTAAGAGACTTGTTTTGCTGCAAAAAGAAATGGTCCAGCAAGAAGGCGTGCCAAAAGTTGAAGTGCCTGTCGAGAAACCTGATTTGTCCCTTAAGCAAGATGCAATAAATTTTATTGACGAGCCGCTAGACAGGGCATTGCGTATCAAAGAAAAGCAGGCTAGGGAAAAAGAGCTTGGCGATTTGAAGAAGCAAATGCTTGAAGAATTGATAGAGAAATATCCGGAACAGGAAATGGAGCTGTCTGAAGTATTTGAGGAACATGTAAAAAGAAAAATGAGAGATATGGTACTGCATGAAAATATCAGGGTAGATGGCAGGAAGCCGTCAGAAATAAGACCTGTTAGCTGCAAAGTCCGATTGTTTGAAAGAACTCACGGGTCTGCCCTTTTTACAAGAGGACAAACACAAGTTTTAAATGTTTGTACCCTGGGGGCCCTAAGGGATGTCCAGGTCCTTGATGGCCTTGGTATAGAGGAGACCAAGCGTTTTATGCACCACTATAATTTTCCTCCCTATAGTGTAGGAGAGGTAGGTTTTATGAGGGGACCTGGCAGAAGAGAAATTGGTCACGGTGCCTTGGCTGAAAGGGCATTGGAGCCGATGATTCCAGATGAAAACGAGTTTCCGTATACTATCAGGTTGGTTTCAGAAGTAGTTGAATCCAATGGTTCAACATCGATGGGCAGTGTTTGTGCTGGCACACTGTCATTAATGGATGCCGGCGTTCCCATCAAAAAACCTGTCGCCGGAGTTGCTATGGGTTTAATGAAAGAAGAGGAATCTACTGTCATACTGACAGATATCCAGGGAATTGAAGATTTCCTGGGAGATATGGATTTTAAAGTTGCAGGTACAGTCGATGGTATTACAGCCCTGCAGATGGATATTAAAATAAAAGGTCTCGATCGGAATATTTTAGAGCAAGCCCTTGCTGAAGCCAAAAAAGGTTACCTTTTTATACTGGAAAAAATGTTGTCTACTATAGATGCTCCCCGTCCCGAGCTATCACCGTTTGCCCCACGTATCATAACGATGCAGATTAGCGTTGATAAAATAAGAGATGTTATCGGCCCCGGCGGTAAAATGGTCAACAAAATAATTGCAGATACAGGCGTAGAGATTGATATCCAGCCTGATGGAAAGATTTATATTGCTGCCCTTGACAGCGATGCTGGAGAAAAAGCCAAGAAAATGATCGAGTCTTTAACTGCTGATGTTGAACCGGGAAAGATTTACCTGGGAAGAATTACACGTACTGAAAAATATGGTGCTTTTGCCGAAGTTTTACCAGGGAAGGAAGGGCTTATTCATATTTCAGAACTTGATCACCGGCGAGTGGAGAGAACAGAAGATGTTGTAAAAGTCGGCGATGAAGTATTGCTTAAAGTAACAGACATTGATGAAAAAGGGCGAATAAATCTTTCCCGAAAAGATGTTTTACCGCCACCTGAAAACGGGGAACAAGGGGCAGGTGGCTATAACAAAGAAAAACGTCGCCGCCCTGCCGAGAGAAAACATAAGCCTTAAAAA
>JAAZDU010000073.1 GCA_012512665.1 Bacillota bacterium
ACTGTATGTGCCAACTATTACTCCGCTCCTTTGCCTTCCTTATTTCAAAAAATACTTTAAAGCCCTCTACTTTATTTATTATTATCTTCCAGAAGGAAAGGGGATATTCAGGAACTTTTTTCTTCAGGCCTCGCCGGCCTGCCACTGCCTAGAATGCGCCAAGAAGGGGCTGGTGGTTCCGGCCGCTATGAGTGAGCTGTTAGCTCCTTCCAGCTGAGATAGCGCCCACCTGTGAGCGCGGCCAGCCGCCGGTTGCAGCTTTTCTCGGCGTCTTTGCCCTCTGTCAATGTATCAATGATGCTCACCTGGATTTGCTGGCGCCTGATAAGGCCGCAGATCTTATACAGCTCCTGGTAGGGGTCACCACCGGCTTTGAGGGGAAAGGTAGGTATGCCATCGCTGATGGAGACAAGAAGGGGGATGGCATTGTTGTTTTTTTGCTTTTCCCTTACCAATAGCTTGTAGCCTTTCCAGAAGGCATCGGGTAAGGGGGTGGAACCGCTTAAGGGAATTCCGCGCAGGCACTTTTCTGCCTGCAGGTAACTTTTGCTCGGCGGCAAGGCCACGACTGCCCCGGGGTTCCGGCTGTGGCGGAAAGCGATCAGCGCCACTTTATCCCCGTGATGGCTGGCGTCTTTTAAAAAGCCGAGGATCATCCCCTTTGTTTGCTCTAAAGTCTTTAAAACATGCACGGACCAGCTGTTATCTACAATGAAGGCTATTACCAAAGGGGAGGGATGCTTTAATATTTTTTCCCTTATGTCTGATATTGTGATGGAGCTGCTCTTAGCTGCAAAGCCCCCTCTTGCCGCCGCTGCCCGTATGGTTGCATCCAGGGCAATATTTATGTTTTGCAGCTGTTGATTTCGGGGCAACTGGAACTTCACATATTTGCCCCGCTGCAGGTTTTTCACCGGCCTTAACCGTTTGCCTTTGCTGCCCTTCAGCACGGCAGCAGGAAGAGGAAAGGAGTAGGCTTTCCCTGTCTTGACCTTGAGATGGGCGGGGGCGAGCTGTTTCTCATTGCTGATAACAGCCGTAGCTACTGCTTTTTGGGCCCTGTCAAAGTTTTTTTTTCTTCAATGGCTTCTTTAATGATCTCCACCTGCCTTTCCACATCTCGCCTCTCCAGGGCAGGGCCCGGCTCAAAGGGGTCTTTGGGCAGGCGGTGGCCCAAAGCCAAATAAGCTGCTTCCTTAATATGATCGAGCTTGACTGTCTGCCGGCCCTCAAGGGCCGCCAGAGCCCTGGCGCACTGGGAGATGGTGATATCAGCCCGGTGACTTGTTACCTTAAAGTAGGCAGTCAGCCTGGCGATAACATAGTAGAGCTCTGGAGGGAATGTTAGCTCGGAAAGCAGATCAATGGCTTGCTGTATAGTAGCCTTTAGTTTGTTTTGAGCCGAGGCATACTCTTGCCTGAATTTGACGGGGTCGCTCAGGAAAGAATCATACCTTTTCATCACCTCTACCCGCTTATCAGCTTCATCGATGGCGCTGACATTGATGTGAAGCCCAATCCTGTCGGCAATTTGAGGCCTGAGCTCCCCTTCTTCCGGGTTCATGGTTCCGATAATGAAGAAGCGGGAGGGGTGAGAGAAAGAGATCCCTTCTCTTTCTACGATATTTACGCCTAAAGCGGCGGCGTCCAGCAAAATATCGATTATCTGGTCATCCAGCAGGTTGATCTCATCTATATAGAGGATGCCCCGGTTTGCTTCCGCCAGCAGCCCCGGTGCAAAAGATTTGTATCCTTCAGCTAGTGCTTTGCTGATATCTATTGAACCGGCCACCCTGTCTTCTGTGGCGTTTAAAGGCAGGTTTACCAGTTTGCGGCGGCGGGTGCTCACGGGCAGCTTTTCTCCACGCAGTCTTTTCTCCTGGCAGGAGGGGCACTGAGAATCTACTTGCTCCGGATCGCAGTTAAAGGGGCAGCCCTCAACCACTTTGATCTCGGGCAAAAGCTCCAGCAGGCCCCGCACGGCGGTAGATTTTGCCGTGCCGCTGCCGCCGCGAATCAGGACCCCCCTGATCTGCGGGTTAACGGCGTTCAGAAGCAGGGCTTTTTTTAACTCCTCCTGGTCTACTATGGCCGTAAAAGGGTACTGGTAAAAGTTAGTATTTTCCAAAAGAAGCTCACCCCTAACCCTCAAATCTCAATATGCCTGCTTTCATTAATGCCCTGGTGAAATAAGCACAGGGGGCGATGCGCAGCCCGTACTTATCCCGCAGGTACCAGTCAAAATAAGGGAAAACTCCTGTGGGAACCAGGTTGATCTTGGTGCCGCTCTGCAAGTTATAGAGGGCAAGCTGCCTCAACCAGCTTTTTTTGATCAGATAGGGGCTAATAGCAGGTAGCGCTGCTTGATCCCAGTTACCCAGGAGCAAGGAATACTGCCCTGCGTGCAAGGGGGCGGAAAAAGGGGTAAGGGAGGGGAATAAGCAATGGCGGTTTTCCCCCTTGGTGATGATTATTGGCCCTTTTTCATCCCGACTGCTCTCGAGCCCTTCTTCTTTTAAATAATCCATAAAGCCAGCCAGTACTTCCTGCAGAGTATGGCCTGCCACCAGGGGGCTTTTTATTTGGCCCGCCTTCTTCAGCAGGATTTCTTTTAACTTAGCTTTGGGAAGAACAGGATTGATTATAAAAGATTTTTCTTCTTCTTCTTCAATTTCCATAATTAATTGGTGAGCCTTGAGCTCTTTCAGCTCTTGCCCTATATTTTTGCTGACGTTGCCGCCCGAGCATAGATTTTTTAGTTCAGCTAAAGTTATCCTTCCCTCTTTTTTTTCCAGGAAATTATTGAGCACAATTTCCAGCAGGTTGGCGGCTGAAAGGGGGGCATTTTCCAGGTAGCTTTTATAAAGGCTTGTTAATTGCTTGTCCATGTAAACT
>JAAZDU010000074.1 GCA_012512665.1 Bacillota bacterium
CTCCCGGACAGGGCACTATCCATTCTTTTTCCACCTCCCACTGGAAACGCCTCTTCAGCCAGTTAACAACCGCCGTAAAATACGAATCATAGCTGCCGGCATAGCCAAAAATGCCGTGCTCTGCTCTCTTTATAACAGCCTCAATTACCTCGGGGGGAGATTTAAAGTCCATATCAGCCACCCAGAGGGGTATTAAGTCCTTCTGGCCAAACAGCTCCTCTAAAGCATCCCATTTCATAGACTTCGTGCGCCGTCTCTCAATGATGCTGTCAAAATCGTAAGCCATTTTTTTACTCCCTTCTAATTTTCTCTTCTGATTTTTTCCATCCGTCCAAAAGTCAATATCGCGGTTTACTTGTAAAAAGTCTATCTATCATTGTTATTATACTCTTCTCTTCTGCTTCTAACAATTCCATACAGCAAGCAGCTATCTTTTTGCATAAATCCCTCTAATGTGTAACTTTTTTATGTTTAAAAAATTGTATAAAGATGATGTATTGACAAATTAATGCTTAATTGCTAATATTTAAAATACAACCTGTTGTTTGTTCTACATCCCCATCATTTACTTTACAAAATAACAAAATGAGAAAGATTGTGTGGTTTCTCTGTGTTGGTAAAGTTAACAGCTTTACCATACGAACAGAAAAGCCTGGCACTTCTTCAAAATGAAGTTTGTCAGGCTTTTTTTAGAGATTTAAAGAAAAGGGGTAGATAAAGTGAGCGATAAAGTGGTCTCCCTACAGCAAGCTATTGAAAAATATGTCCGCGATGGTGATAGCGTCTATTTAGCCGGCTTTACCCATCTGATCCCTTTTGCTGCCGGGCATGAAATCATACGCCAAAACAAAAAAAACCTCACCCTCTGCCGCGCCACGCCGGACCTGATCTATGACCAGATGATCCTGGCTGGCTGTGCCCGGAAGCTGATATTCAGCTGGGCAGGGAACCCCGGGGTTGGCCTTTTAAGGTGCTTCCGCCATGCTGTGGAAGCAAAAGAGGTGGAAATAGAAGAGTATACCCATTTTGGTATGGCCTCAAGGCTTTTAGCAGGAGCCCAGGGGCTATCATTTTATCCTTTAAAGAGCATAAAAGGAACTGATCTGGTCAAATACAACGATAAAATTAAAACTGTCACCTGCCCTTATACAGGGGAAGAGATAACAGTAGTTCCGCCGCTTACGCCTGACGTCGGCATTATTCACGGCCAGCGCGCAGACAAAAACGGCAATGTCCACCTGTGGGGCATCGTTGGCGAACAGCAGGAGGTAGCCTTTGCCAGCAAAAAGGTTATTGTTACTGTTGAGGAGATAGTGCCGGAAAGCGTCATCAGGTGCGATCCTGGCCGCACCGTCATTCCCGGTTTCCTGGTCGATGCGGTGGTTGAAGTCCCCTGGGGCGCGCACCCCTCCTACGCACAGGGCTACTATGACCGGGACAACAAATTTTACGTTGAGTGGGACGAAATTTCCAAGGATTTAAAAAGAGCGCGAGCATGGCTGGAAGAATGGGTTTATGGTGTTGAAAACCGCCAGCAGTATTGCAGCAAGCTGGGCGCATCCAGGATATTAAGCCTTACACCCCGCAATTCTTTCAGCTATCCCGTAAACTACGGAGTTTATCTCTAGAGGAGTGAATAAAGTGAAGTACAGCCCTTCAGAAATGATGACGGTTGTTGCCGCCAGAAATTTGGAAAACAAAAGCCGCGTTTTTGTAGGCATTGGCATGCCTAATTTGGCTGCTAACCTGGCCCGCCGGCTGCATGCACCGGATATTGTCCTCATTTACGAGGCAGGGGTTATTGGGGCAGAACCTCTGCGGCTTCCACTTTCCATCGGTGATCCCTGCCTGGTAACAGGTGCCCTCTCCGTCTGCTCCTTTCACAGCATTTTTGCTTTTTACCTGCAGAGAGGGTTGGTCGATGTAGGTTTCCTGGGAGGTGCCCAGATAGACCGCTTTGGCAATTTAAATACTACAGTGATC
>JAAZDU010000008.1 GCA_012512665.1 Bacillota bacterium
GTCAAAGGCGGGCCGCCGAATTCATGCGGGGCACTTGCATATTTTGAATACGGCAACCCGCCTCCGCCAGTATTATGCTAGCACTTGTTTCCCCTTAGCCGGCGGATTAATTGCAAGCAAATTTCCTTCGTAAAAAACGTCAGTATATTTACAGGCTGCCCGTTGTTTCCACCGGAAGTGTCAGTTCAATTGACTTGAACGGTACTCCTTTTTCAGTTAACTCTTTAGCAATTATTTCCCTCAGGACTTCTTTAGGAAGTAGGCATTCAGCACAGGCATCCGGTCCTGCCACAATTCTGATGTCAAGAATACCTCCTTCCTTTTCTTCAAACACTAAATCATAGCCGTCGTAAGACAATGTCTCCCTGATACTTTTAAGTGCTTTTTCCAACATTGCATTCATCTCCTCTTTTGACTTTTTCAAGAATTACTTAATGCCACTACTATTTCGGGGGAACAATTTCCGGCGCCGGTTAAGTAGTAGAGTTGGACTAAATGCTAGCTCGGTTTTTTTATTTCAATACGGTCGCCGACAACTTTATTATCCAATAAATATTTTATCTCTTCATCGCTATAACCGAGGCTCTGCAATATTTCTCGGCTGTTTTCGCCGAGGTAAGGCCCTCTTTTATATTCAGGCAAACCCATTTCTTTAAATTGTACCGGCGGCCTGATGAGTGTTCTGACATTGCCGTTGTCATATTTCATCTTATACAGAAAATCATTTGCCCAGGCCTGTTCATCTTCGAGAATTTCTTCCCACAGTTGTGCAATAGCAAAAGGTATATCTGCTTCTGTTAAGATTTTTTTCCACTCGGCCAATGTTTTGGTCGACATTGCTTCTTTGACAATGTCATAAACAAGTTTTGAATTTTCACCCATGGTATTAATGTCTTTAAACCGTTCATCGTCTTTTAAGTCCGGCCGACCGATGGCTTCTATAAAAACAGGATAATACCTGTTATAAGGGGGCATAGCCAGCTGTATATAACGATCGTCTTTTGTTTTGTAGGGTAATTCCAGCGGATTTATTTTATCTCTTTTATGAATGGGGTATAAAACTTTCCCATACTGTGCAGACTGGATCATAACTGCCAAATCAAAAATGGCAGAGTGGAACAAGCTGACTGAAACCATTTCTCCTTTACCTGTTTTTTCTGCCCTGTACAAAGCAGCCAGTATACCGGCGGCCAGAAACATACCTGCCTGGTGATCTCCGCCACCGGCGGGGATATTAAAAGGCTCTGTCCCTTTTTCATACAAGGTGCCCAGCCAGCCGCCCCTGGCAAAAAAAGCCGTAAAATCAA
The DNA here is from genome assembly GCA_012512665.1 of Bacillota bacterium. Taxonomy (GTDB): domain Bacteria; phylum Bacillota; class Dethiobacteria; order DTU022; family JAAZDU01; genus JAAZDU01. Next base: position 1,308 of record JAAZDU010000008.1, read on the forward strand.
AACCGGGCAAATCTTTGTCCGGGCCTTTATTACCGTAGCCGGTTATTTGAGCAAAAATCAGCTTCGGGTATTTGAGACGCAGGGTATCATAATCAAGTCCGTTTCGTACCAAGGCACTGGTGCGCCAGTTTGTAATAAAGACGTTCGCATCTTTCAGAAGTTTTAACAATACTTCTTTCCCCGACTCATGCTTCAAATTGACGGCTATACTTTTTTTGCCTGCATTTTCTAAATCCCATGTCGTATCCTCATATGGGTCAAAAGGCCGCCCTTCACCTGTTGCCACATAGCGAAGTTCGTCACCCGACAGGCTTTCAATTTTAATAACTTCCGCACCCAAATCGGCAAGAAAGCGTCCGCATATCGGTGCCGCCAAAAAGCTTGCCAGCTCAACAACTTTTATACTTCTGAACACATTTTCTTTTTGTACCATGTATATCCCCCTTTACTTAATTCTTTCTTAGATTATTGAGACTATTGGGAAAGCTTCTCTTGTCACTGTAGGCAGACCTGTGTCACGTAGTCTCATGGTAGGTCCTTTGTCCTTTTTGTAGTAACAGCCAGTTTATTATTAAGCCCGTTTCCACAGCTACCTTTTGCCCATCACCCCCTTGCTAAAGAGAAACTGGCTGCATACACTGTGATGTACATTAGATCGCCGGCTGAAAAGTTTTACTAAAAAATGTTCCACATCCCCAATGTAGAATTAAAGCACCGGTACTACAACCGAGGTGGAAGTGCATTAAAACTTCTAAGGGATGGGGAATTTTTTGAAATCAAAGATAAGTATAACTTTTATAAAGAGTATATCATGAATCGCATGGATAAGGGAGTATTTAATTTTTGGCGGGCTGTTGTCTCCGCTAAGTGGAGTGCCGTGCAAAAATATTGGCCAGGTCAAGTTAACACCCAAGTTACCTCCATTTATCAATAGATTTTGAGGTTCCAGCAGCAGGAGCTACCCCTTCATATAATTGATACCAGGGGTTAGTTTGGCCTCCGACAACAATAATTTCAAAAGACTCGGGGCTATCAAATTTGGGCAGCATTACTTCCGGCAAAAACTGTTTATACCAATTACGGGTTGAGCCGGATGATTGAAATTCACGCCACTCTTTGGCCGGTATTTGCAAACTGTGCCATAAATAGTTTTGTACATCTTTCTTTGAAAAGCCTTCTTTGGCAATTTGTTTCGCAAGCAGAGGATCAATTAAAAGCAGGAGGTTTCTCCCAACAGCATTTTGCGCCACCCAGGCAATATTAGGCAGTCCATGTCCTAGAGGCGAATCAACTGCTGCAGAGCGGTAACCCCACGATTTAAAGAGCGTTACCACACTATCTTCCGGTTCGAAACCGTGGGTCACATGAAACGGTTCCCAAGGGCTCTCACTCTCATTTTCGGCAAAAGCAAACCCATATTTAAGTGGGCTGCCCAAGGTAGACATGTCATTGACGCTCGGCTTTGCTCCACCAAGGTTTATCAAAAACATCCGGATACTGCGCCCTATGGTGGCATTTGCCGTGTTGCCGGGACCCAAAGCGTTAACTCCGCAGTTCATCTTTATTTCTTTGGCTATCGGGCCATTAACCATTGCCCAAAACGCAAAAGAACCAGTGCTGCGACTAAAGCTTTCTACTCTGGTTTTCGGGTCCACCAGAATTTCAGCAATGGCCAGCAATACAGGCATATGTTCCGGTAAACAGCCTGACATAACCCCGTTAATGGCTACTTTTTCCACGGTAACTTCCAAGTTTTCCGGCGGCATCAGTCCGATAAACTCGTCCGGGGGATGGCTAGTCCTTTTTAACATTTCATTTACCCTTTCTTCCGTGGGAAGAACTATGGGCAATCCGTCAGTCAAGCCGGCTTCAGCAAATTTTTTTATTAAATCGTCTACGGTTCCCTGAAAGATTACCCTTTCGCGTCTGGGAACCTTTTTGATGCCTGAGATAGTTTCTTGCATCCAAGGGCTTAAGCAATCCGTTTAAAATATCACCATAAACTTCCTTTATCTTCCGTGGGGTTTCTTTTGCAGCCTCATTCGCTATAGGATGCTCTATAACAACCTTTCTGGCTCTTGGTACCCCGAACATTTCTGCTGCTGACTGAGCGTTTTTGACAAACGGATTTGTAATAATTGCTACTGTAGGTACACCCCGTTTTTCAATTTCGGCTTGGATGTGGATACACCACATGGTACACGACCCTCAATCGCCTACAGACACCACTACTGCATCAGCATTCTTTTCAATATCTTCCCACCATTCCCTAGACTCCGGCTGGGCAAAACCTGTTGTTTTAGGGTAATAAAACAGATTGGCACCAGGATATGATTCCCTCATTAAATCCATTAACGATTTTAAGATTACATCAGAACCGTTTTTCCTGTTATCGACAAAATAAACTGTTTTATTGTTCAAGTCTTCCACACGTTTGGCAAGAGGATATAATTTGCTATCGGGATAATCGCCCCTGGGTTCCAAACAACTATAAATAGTATCACTCATGGTAAACACACCCCTCAAGCTTTTATTGTAGTTTGTTAACAGCAACAACAAACATTTTAGCACCCCTCATTTATAAAAAAGAATAATCGGTCTTTTGCTCAGTAGCCAAAAACAGATTATTACAGGAACCACCTCTAGAAGCAAGAAAAATTCAAGCCAGTTTATACATGGGTTAATTGCAAGTTTTATTGCCACCCATATTTTGGCACCTCTGATAATATTGCCATCTCATTAGCAGATCTATATCCATGAATTTTTCTTGGGTAATTATTCATCCAGTTCTCAATTCGCCTGA
>JAAZDU010000075.1 GCA_012512665.1 Bacillota bacterium
CAGTTTTTTGGCCTGGCGTGAAGCCGGCTTATGGACAGGGCTGGCCACCGGCCTTTCCTATGCCGTCTATGTTATTGTGGGAAAGTTTGTTTTAGCTCGTTATAAGCAGATTACTGTCCTTTTTTATGGTTTCCTTTTTGGGGCCATCCCTCTTATGATTCTTGGACTGCCCTGGCGATCGGCGGGTTTGTTACTAACAGCTGATATTTCCTGGCGCCTTCTTTACCTGGCCTTGGTGCCGATGCTCTTGGCCTACGGCCTTTATTTAAAAGGCCTCTCATACGTGGAAGCAGGGAACGCTGCTATTTTTGGTACTTTTGAGCCGGTGATCGCCACCCTATTAGCCTACCTGTTGTTGGACCAGCTGCTAACCCTGGCGCAAATGATCGGGTTCTTCCTTGTTCTTTTGGCCCTTGTCATTTTGTTGCTGCCGGAGAGGAAAAAGCTTGAGAGTAAAGCAGAGAAAGAAGTAGAGAAAAAGGTAGAAGATTGTGCGGCACTGTAGCTGATGCGGCAACTGATGCTTGTAAAATGTCCCTTTTGAATAAAAAAAGAGGAACTGGTGTTTTTTCTGCCGAATATGTGGTCAGTTTTGTATTGGAGGAAAGAGAAAATTGACGGAAGATCTTTTTTTAAAAAATTGTGACTGCCCTCTCTGTGGAAAAGCTTATGCCACACCCAGGGTAAAGCGCAGTAAACTCAGGCCCAGTAAGGTTGAATCAGACTTTTGCATCCGCTACAAGGGGCTAAACCCCATCTACTACCAGGTTATGGTCTGCCCCAATTGCGGCTATTCATATACAGAGCATTTTTCTCCTTTGCGTCCCCAGGATAAAGAGATGTTAAAAAAAAGGATTTCTCCTGCCAAGAACGATTTTACAGGGGAACGCACCCTGGAGCTGGCTGTGGAAAGTTACAAGCGGGCTTTGCTCTGCGCCATGATGAAAAAAGAAAAGCACTCTCTTCTGGCAGCATTAAACCTGCACCTGGCCTGGCTTTATAGATTTGCTGAGGATAAAAGCAGGGAAGAAGAGTTTTTACAAAGGGCCAGAGATTATTATTTGAAAATGTATGAAGAAGAGGCAGATATAAAAGATTTGGCCAGGGTAGTCTATTTGATCGGCGAACTTAACCGGCGCCTGGGGAATATAAAGGAGGCGGGGCGCTGGTTTACAAGAGTAATTAATGACAAAGAAATTAATGACCGTGGCATTATCCGCATGGCCAGGGAAAGGTGGCAGGAACTTCGTCTAAATCAGGAGGCATGAACAATGGATGGTCATAGCAGCAGGCTACAACCTGCGGGCGACAATTCTCTGGTAGAGTTAGCACGAGAAGTATCGCTGTGCCGCCGCTGCTCCCTGCGGGAAAGCAGTACACATATTGTCTTTGGCGAAGGAGACGACAAGGCCAGGCTTTTTTTAGTGGGTGAAGGCCCGGGGGCAGAGGAGGACAAAATGGGCAGGCCCTTCGTAGGCAGGGCGGGGCAGCTGCTTAACCGCATCCTACAGGCCATAAATTTAAGCAGGGAAGAAGTTTATATTTCTAATGTTGTAAAATGCCGCCCTCCTGGCAACCGGCTTCCGACAGGAGGGGAAGTAGAAGCATGCCTTCCCTACCTGAAAAGGCAGATAGAGATTATAAATCCCCAGATTATTGTCTGCCTGGGCTCTCTGGCCACTAGGGCCCTGGTGGATCCAAAAGCATATATTACCAAGCTGCGGGGGCAGTGGCAAAAAATGGGGACAAGGTACATTATGCCCACATTCCACCCCTCTGCCCTTCTGCGGGATCCTAGCAAAAAAAAGCTGGTCTGGCAGGACATGCAGAAAGTGGAGGCCGTTTATAAGAGCCTTAACCAGGTTATGTAAAAGGAATAGCTGTTTTTAAAGGAGGGTTGTAAATGCGGGGAAAGATTTTGGTGGTTGATGATGAAAAAACCCTGGTTAAAGCCCTGAAGTTTGCTCTGGAGAAAGAAGGCTTCCAGGTATGCACTGCTTATGATGGAGAAGAAGCCCTGACCGCGGTAGAGCAAGAAGAACCGGATCTTGTTGTCCTGGATCTCATGCTGCCCAAGCTGGACGGCTTTGAAGTTTGCCGCCGCCTGCGCAAGGAAAGAGATCTGCCTATCATAATGCTGACTGCTCGCGGAGATGATATTGATAAGATCCTCGGCCTGGAACTGGGTGCAGATGACTATATGACCAAGCCTTTTAATCCCAGGGAACTAATTGCCAGAATTAAAGCAATTCTGCGACGTTCTGCTCACGGGGGCGGCATGAGAAAGGTAATAAGGGCAGGAAAGTTGGAAATAGATCTCATTAAACACAAGGTGCTGCTGGAAGGTAAGGAGATAGATCTGACAGCCAAGGAGTATGCTTTGCTGAGCTTTTTGGCTTCCAACCCGGGGCGTGTTTTCAGCCGGGAACAACTCCTAGAACATGTTTGGGGTTACGAGTACTGCGGGGATGCCCGCACCGTTGATGTGCATATCCGCCATGTTCGTGAAAAAATAGAAGAAAACCCGGCTGAACCCAAAATGATCTTAACGATATGGGGAACCGGTTATAAGTTTCGGGAGGCGAATTAATGATTCTGGGTATCCGTAACCGGCTTACCCTGGCCTTTTTGCTTTTGTCTTTAATGATTCTTTTTGTCATAAGCTTTATATTACTCAATCTGTTGGAACGGTATTACCTTACCCATGAAGAAGAGTCCTTAGAGCGTTCGGGGTTTTTAGCAGCAGAGATGATGGTAACCTATTTGAAAGAAAATGCCGACCCTGTTACGGTAAGTGCCCTGGCGGAAAATTTTAGCCGCCAGTTAAATGCCCGCGTGCTGGTTTTAAACAATGAAGGGACTGTGGTAGGAGATTCTGTTCGCGTAGGAGGCCTTTTGGGAAGCCTGCTTGACCGGCCTGAGGTAACTTTAGCTTTAAGCGGTGACAAGGGGCTAAATGTCCAGTACAGCGAGCTTTCCGAACAGTGGGTTATGCAGATGGCTGTTCCGGTGAAAAGCAATGGAGAGATCCGGGGAGCTATTTTTTTATCGTCTTCACTTAGGCATGTATATAATACCTTAGAAGCTGTGAAAAGCTTTCTCTTTTTTTCTACACTGGCTGTCATAGTGCTGGTGGGTGCTACCGGTGTTTTATTGGCAGAGCGCCTGGCGCGCCCCATCAAAGTCCTGATAGAAGCTGTCCACAGGATGTCTGAGGGCGACCTGGAGCAGCAGATAAAAGTATCCTCAAAGGACGAAATAGGCCTGCTGGCAGAACAGTTTAACCTGATGGCATCGCGCCTGGCCGAGATGCACCAGCGCCAGCGCCGTTTTGTTTCGGATGTCTCCCACGAGCTCCGGACCCCCTTAACTTCCCTCAGCCTTTGCGTTAAGACTTTAAAAGATTACCCTATGGATCCGGAAGAACAGCGGGAGTTTTTAGAAGACATGGACCAGGAGATAAAGCGCCTGGCCAACCTGCTGGAGGATCTGCTGGCCTTAACTAAAACGGAAGAGAAAATTTTAAGGAGAAAAGCTGTCGACTTGAAACCTCTGCTGGAAGAAGTGATGTTGAGAAACATGGACCGCGCCCAGCGCCAGGGCATACAACTTTTTAAAATAATTCCTGATAATCTGCCGCAAGTTCTTATTAATGCGGAGGAGATTAAAAGAGTGCTTTATAATCTTCTCGACAATGCAATCAAGTATACCCCTGAAGGCGGCTGGATCCAGGTAGAAGCCAGGGAGGAAGAAAAGCAGATTAGAGTAATTGTTAAAGATACGGGTTGCGGTATCCCGGAAGAGGCATTGCCCCATGTTTTTGAAAGATTCTACCGGGTTGATAAGGCCAGATCCAGGGAGTTGGGGGGGACAGGTCTGGGCTTGGCTATTTGCCGTGAAATTATAGAAAAGCACGGTGGCATGATGGAAGTTAGCAGCACTCTGGGTGAGGGGAGCGCCTTTTCTTTTACTCTCCCCCTGGCAGAGGGGAAAGGCAAGGCGGAAGAGCTATAATGTTAAATAATTTTAAAAGGCTAGTAACAGCAGTTTAATCTATTTAAGTTAAGATCATGTGAAAGCAATAATATACTTGCATATTTTCTATTTACATTTGCGCCAAGCGCAGAAGAGTAAATGAAGGGGGACATCTTGTGCCCTGGGAAAAAAGATTTTTTTTATTATGCCCTCTTGTAGCTTCTATAGCCTTGTTGGTGCTTGCTTTCAGCGGCTGCAGTTCTCCCAGTGCCCAGGGTTCGCAAGAGGAGACGCCGATAGAGCCACTGGTGTCAGAAGCTGATGCGCCGGCTGAGCTGGTGCTAAAAGGGCGTTATGCCGTAGTAAA